>JBCCGX010000845.1:0-4717 GCA_039029035.1 Acidobacteriota bacterium
GCCACCAATCGCCTGACCGGCGCGAGCTACGACGCCGGTGGCAACCTGACCGGCTTCACCTTGCTTGGCGAAGAGGTCGAGTACGACTACGACCCGCTGAACATGATGAAACACCTGCGGTCGAACACCGACCAGGCGCGGGTCTTTCTCTACGACGCGGACGACGAGCGCATTCTGACCTTCGACTGCCCGGCCGACGACTGTGCGAGCCAGGAGGCGCGGACCACCGCCACGATCCGGAGTCTCGACAACAAGGTTCTACGGGTCTACGAGCAAGTCTTCGGCGAGTCGTGGGACTGGCAGCGTGACTACGTCTACCGGGAAGGCTCGCTGCTGGCGGCCGTGGAGCCGGGCGACAGCGGCGGCGAGGCGACGGTGCACTTCCACCTGGATCATCTCGGCACGCCGCGGCAGATCACGGATGCGAGTGGGGTCGAAGTAGCGTTCCACTCCTACTACCCTTTCGGCGGCGAGGCGACGGAGGCGTCGCAGGATGATCGGGCGCTGAAGTTTACCGGGCACGAACGGGATGGCAACGGCAGTGCCGGGGCGGGGATGTTGGATTACATGCATGCGCGGTATTGCTCGCCGGGGTTGGGGCGGTTCCTGAGCAAAGATCCGGTTAGGTCTGAGGCGCCATCAAGACCCCAATCATGGAATCGGTACGCTTACGCAAGAAATAGCCCTCTGACTCGCCTCGATCCCGATGGGCAAGACGATGTAATGATCGGATTCGAACAGGAGTTCGCAAGAGCTATACAGGCGAGAGCTGGCACCGGCCCCGACCCAATCGGTCGGACGATTGGTGCCGGCATTGCGCTGTCGGCCGGCGCGCCGTTGATAGGAGCGGCAATTGTGGAGTCACCCGTCCTTGCCGCTACCGCATCTAGCGGGATCGCAAGCAAATTTGCCATTCGGTACGCGACTCAGGGCGGGTTTCTTGGTGCCTCGGCTCGAATGATAGGGCGCCTATCGCAAGATTCGTCGATCCCTGTTCGACGGCAGGGTGTAGACTTTCTGCAAGCAGTCCAAAAGGGGTATGCGAACATCCAGCAGCTTTCAGCAGTTACCCGTGAGACATTCGCTCGGCAATTCGATCTGGTTGCGCTCAAGGCATTCACAAACCCCAACAGACCTGCCAGCCCCGCAAAAATCCGTGCGTTTATCTTCAATCGGGAGCGGGCTCGGTTTCTTCGCGGTGAAACCGATGTCTTGTTCAAGAACGCGAAGGAGGCTGCGGCAGCCTTCTCGAAGGAAATTGAGTTCTATCTTTCACTTCTCCCTTAATAGGTACCTCAATGAATCGCACGCTCTATGTCTGGCTTCCGAACCCATCCCTCATGCATCTAGGAGACTCGAAAGCAGAGCGGCCGCTGCAAGGCTGCGAGCAGGTCGATCTGAGCCCGGGCCTCTTGCCGGATCTGCTTTACAACCCTGCATCAAACGAACTCGTCGGAGTCTTTTTTGCTCTAGCGTCTGGCAGCTTCACGGGAGAGGGAAGACATCTGGCAGCCGCCTGGGATAGTTCGATCACCCGCTTCAACAGTATGCCCTCGACTTTCGCTGAATTCGGAAGCGGGGAGATTCTTTCTGTGCAGTGGGCCAAATCTCGGGAACTCCGGGGGGTGGTCGGCCACCTTGTCGAGTCTTGTTTCTACAGAGTTACGAAGCCAGGCAGGAGCCTGAAGCCTGGGCGGGACATCGTTGCATTAGCAATCCACGGGTTTGACGATACTCTGGACTCCCACGGGCTATTTGAGGCAAGGACTGCCGCAATCCCACTTGTTTCAGCCTCCGACTGGATCAACACAGTAGGTGACAGGTTGGCAAGTCGGGTTCACAGCAACTTCCGATGACAGTCGGTTCATACCAGGCCAGGCCAATGAGGTCCGAGCCATTGTCAAACAAACAGGGGCAGGCACCTTCGAGATCATCGGGAAGTTCCAGGGCGATGGTCTCGGGGACCGGGCCAACGCCGAAATCATTGAAAGGTTGATCGATGACTACACGCCCTGATGCTGAGAGAAGAGTCGTCACGGTACGTGAACTCGGCGGAGAGATCTGGTCGGAGTTCTCTCGACGAGTTCCACAAGAAGACACCGATTGGAAGACCCAAGGCATCCTGGTGGATATTCTGATGGGCGTCCTTGCGCGTCATACCGGGGAAGTCGTCGAGAACGACGAGGATCTACCGGTGAAACCTCTTTGAACTCGACGGTCGGGCAGCCCAGGCCAGTTAGGTGTCGCACACTTCGTCAGGGAGAGTCCGGAATTGGATCGCGAGGCGAGCTCGACGAGGTAGCACACCGCTCTATCACCTCGAGTCGAGGTCCCTCCCCCTGTCCAGGCCATTGAGGTGTCAGACACTTCGGCCGGCCAATGAGGTGTCGGACACTTCGGCCGGGAAGGCTCGGAATCGGATCACGAAACCAGCTCGATGCCGAAGAGCACCAATCTGTCACTCAGGTCGAGGTCCCTTCCCCTGTCCAAGAGCGAAAGATGGCCCTCCACCCTAGTTTAAGCTCGCTGCAGCCCGCTCACAGGCGTGCGGATCCGACCCTCTACCGAGGTGTTCAGGGGAGCGGCTTGATTTCGTAAGAGCGAGAACCGCAGGCTCCTGGAGAGCCTGCGCTCATCTCACGGCGGCTGACCCCTTGCGAAAGGAACAAACGGCAGCCCTGGCGGAAATGTCCCTTCGGGAAATCCTGCCAGGCGATCGCCACGGCGAAGACGCTCGGCGGCCTTGCGATACTCGGCGACGATCCAGGCGTAGGCATCTCGCATCGAATTGCGGACCTTGTTACGCCGGGCGTGGAACGATGGCGCTGGCGATCGGTCCAGCTTCCCGGGGCGATGGTGAGGATCGTAGGCCATCACCGCCTGGGCGCCGGGGACTTCCTTCTCGGTCAAGCGACGCTCTGCTGCCGCTTGGCGCTCGATCTCGCGGAGGAGAGCTGCAGAGCGACGGCGCACTTCCTTGATCGGCAAGTGCCGCCAACAGGGCAGAGGATCGAGATGGACCGTCACCTCGGTGGCGTGCTCGTAGCGGCCGAACAGCAGTAGGCTCGCTCAGAGTTCTCGCGCAATCGCGCGACACTAGACGCCTCCGCGGGCGCCGTTCGGCTCTCTGGAGGTTGCGCAAACTCTCCGACGGGCGCCGTTCTGGTGTTTGCGCATTTGCAAAACGGCCCAACGGGCGCCGTTCAGGTGTTGGCGCACTTGCGAAACGACTCAACGGGCGCCGTTGAGCTCTTTTGCAACTGCGCAAGAGCCCAACGGGCGGCCGCCAGAGAGTTTGGACAATGCGCAGACCCCGGAGCGGCCGCCGCGGTGACGTCTGCGCACCGCAGCAAGGACGGAACGGCGCCTGCAGCCGCTCCTGTGCAACCGCACAACAGCGAAACGGCGCCTGATGCGGACTTCTGACATCGCACAGAGAGCCGAACGGCGGCCGCGACAGACCTTGCGCACTGCACAGAGGGCCGAACGGCGGTCGCGGCAGGCTTTGCGCGCTGCACAAAGAACCGAACGGCGGTCGCGGCAGACTTTGCACGCTTTGCAGACGGCCCGGGAGGGGCTGCCGAGGACTTACGCGACGACAGGAAGCGACCTACGCTCGTCCGGCATTCGACTTCGAAGACAACCACAGGTCGTCCGAGACTCGAGCCATCTACAGTAGTCTTCCCGAACACCTCGCCCTGGCTGGATCTCCGACGTTTGTTCAACGATCCGTGAACCCCCTGACCGAAAAGGACCGATCATGGCGACCCGGAGCCCGAACACCACAGCGATACCAGCGACGGAGGCTTGGGCTCTGCTCCGTGAGTGGCACTCGAACGAGTCCACTGTGAGCCTGCTCTACAGCCGCGGCAACAGCCAGGCCCTGCTGACGCTGCGCGGCAGGCTCGTCACGGCCTCCGCCGAACGGCTCGAGATCCGGGGGCCCTCTGCGCTCCTCACCGCCAACCTACAAAAGGCCGAGTACGAGCTCGGTCCGGTGGCGATGTTCCACCCGAGTCTCGGTCTCGAGGATTCCCAGGACGGGCTACACGTGTGGACGCCGGAAGGCGACTGGTTGTTCCTCGCCGTCGCAGGCCAGCCCTTGCTGGACGGAGGCGATAAGCTGGCGGCAGTGAACAACGGCGAGGAGCCCTAGCATGCTGGCCAGAATGCGCCCCGTAATCCTCTGCCTCCTAGTGTCGGTGGGCTGCGCGCCTGCCGACCCGCACTCGACTCTGCCCGACGCGATGTCTGATCCACCACCAACTCGACGCGACAATGTGGTCGACGTGCTGCACGACGTCGAGATCGTCGACCCTTACCGTTGGCTGGAGGACCAGGACAGTCCGGAGACCCGGGCCTGGATCGGCGACCAGAACGCCTACTCATCGAGCCACCTGGGGGACCATCCGCGACGGGCTGCCTTGGCGGCGCGCCTCAGCGAGCTGATGCGCATCGATCAGGTCGCGGCGCCGCGCCAGCGCGGCGAGCGCTACTTCCTGTGGAAGAAGGAGGCGGAGGCCGACCTTTGGGTCCTCCACCTGCGGCAAGGCTTGGAGGGCGAAGACGAAGTCCTGATCGACCCCCACACCTTGAGCGGGGACCACACCACCAGCGTCGGCATCGGTGCGATCAGCCAGGACGGGCAGCTTCTTGCCTACGAGGTCCGTGAAGGCGGGGTCGACGAGACCTCGATCCGCATCCTCGACGTCGAGAC
>JBCCGX010000846.1:0-4715 GCA_039029035.1 Acidobacteriota bacterium
CTCGGCTACCCCGAAGTCACGCTGCATGTCGGCCAGAGAGCCATGGACTTCCCTGTGGAGATCTTGCTCGTCGAGGCAGCTCAGGGTTCGGTGGCTGCGGGTATGGGAGCCGAGCGTCCAGCCGGCATCCCGTAGAGCGCGCAAGTGCCGGGGCGCCATCAGGCGAAACCGGGCCTCGCCCTGGGCCGCTGCCCAACACGACTCGGAAGTGACCTCCAGTCGTTCGAGCAGCGCAGAGTGGACCAGGGCTCTCTCCGCCTCCGGTAGTACCTTCATCCTGCGCTTGTGCTGGCGCATGGCCTCCATGCGCTCGCCAAGGGTGGTGAGGGGGTAGGTGGGGCCCCCCGGCGTCTCGGGTGGCAGCTCGCCGATGCGGCTGGTGCGGAAGGCCATCTCGATCTCGTCGTTGTGGAGGAGGCGCTTCGGGCTGTCGAGGGTCCCGGTGATCACGAAGACTGTGGCGGGGATCCCGAGGCGCTCGAGCAGGGGGAAGGCGTGCTCGTAGACGCCGTAGCAGGCATCGTCGAAGGTGATCGCCACGGCACGCGGATCGCTCTGGCCGGCGTCGAGCTGGGCGAGCAGCGCCGGCAGCGAAACAGGGTGACAGTGCTCCGCCAGATCGGTGATCTCGCGCGCGAAGGCGTCGACATGGATGCGGCAGAATTGATCGAAGGGGTCCGGCGGCTCGGCGATGAGGTTGTGGTAGAAGACGATGGGCATGCGACGGCCTCAATCCCATTCGAAGACCACACCCATCGCCTCCTGGCGCCGCTCGGCCAGGAGCGCGTAGGCTTCCGCGGCGCGATCGTAGGCGAAGCGGTGGCTGACCAGCTCGTCGACGCTCAGTCGGCCCGCCGCCAGCCAATCGAGGAACAGCTCGCCATGTCGGCGACCGGTCCACGGATTATCCGGCGTCTCCACCGCCGGATGCGAGAAGCCATGGGCACCGACGATGGTGTAGCTGCGGCGATTGCACCGGTCGTGGAAGTCGAAACGGGTGGCGCCGCGGGGGCTGGACAGGACGAGGAATCGGCCCTGGTCGCGCAGTAGGTCGAGCTCACCGGGAATGGCGTCCGGATCGCTCGTCAGCTCGACGACGACGTCGGCCAGGCGCCCGCGGTGCTGCTGCTGGACGGCGGCCCGCAGGTCCTCCGCCGGATCGAGGGCATGGAAGAGCGGTCCCTGGGGCATGCGGTGCCGGCGGTCGTCTGAGAGCTCGATGCCGAAGATCGGGCCGCCTCCGGCCACGGCGCACAAGCGGACGCAGAGCTGGCCGAGGATACCGAGCCCGAAGACGGCGACGCTCTCACCCCACTGCAGACGGACCCGGCGCAGCCCGTTCATCGCCACCTCGGCCAGGGTGCAGAAGGTGGCCGCCTCGTCCGACACGCCTTCCGGTACCGGCCGCAGCTGGCCGACGGTGCAGGTGACGAAGGCGGCGTGGACGCAGTGGGTGTCGACCCGGCGGCCGAGCCAGTCTTGGCTGACGCCCTCGCCGACCTCGACGACCTCACCGACGTGGCTGTAGCCGATCGGCTGGGGATACTGGCTGAGCTCGGCCCACTTTGATCCATCCTCACCCGCGCCGCCGAACAGCATGAGCTCGGTGCCGGTGCTGATCAGCGAGCGCCGGGCACGGATCAGCACCTCGTCCGGTCCGGGCTCGGGCATCGGCTGATCCACCACTTCGACACGACCGGGAGCGGTAAAAAGCAAGCTCGGGTTCTTCAATTCCATTTTCCTTCGGGATGACGGCTCAGGGATGACTGCCGGGACTATTGGAGGTAGTCATAGTGGCGCAGTAGCTCCACCGCTCGCGGCATAGCAATGAGCTGCTCGACCACCTCGGCATGCTGCTCGTCCTGCCAGCGCTGGATCGACTTCGGATGGATCGTGGTCGCCGGCCCGAACCAGGCGTCGTCCGTCCGGATTCGGGCGGACTCCGGATATTGCATCAGGGCGGGATGAAACTCCTCGCCGAGGAAATCACAGATCGTGCGCAGGACCGCCTCGTAGCCGGTGACCAGGTCTTCGTATTTGACCGTCAGGACTTGGGGATGGCTTTCGAGCCGCTGGCCCGCACTGACATCGTCGACCCACCGCTGGGGTGCAACCCAGTAGCGCGACGGGGCCTCCGGGTGGACCGAAGTGACGACATCGCGGCCGTCGCGCACCAGGTTGATGCAGCGTGCGCCGGGGCCGAAGTACGCCAGCTGCCGGCCAATGAACTGAACGTTCTTGGGCGTTTTCTCGCACCACCGCAGGGTGTTTCTCGTCTCGTCGTCGGCGAGCAATCGGTCGTAAATCTGTTCGATACGAAACTCGGCGTCGAAGTCGGGCCTGTTGTTGTACCCGGTGGGGCAGAAGGCGCCCGTTTCACCGGCGATGGCGTAGATGTTGGGATGCGCCGACAGCACTGACAGCAGCAAGGTGGTGCCGGACCGGCCGCTGCCGCCGAGCAGAATGGGTCGGCGAGTCATTGCCAGGATCCGCCGAACCTCGCCCAGGCCAGTCGAGTGTCGCCACAAGGCGAAGCGGCCCTTGAGCAGGCGCCGGTCGACGCTGCGGAACAGCAGCTGGCGCTCCGTGAGTGGCTTGGCTTCGCTCACGGCGCCGCCTCCGGGCCGTCGGTCGCGATTGAACGGCGAACCGCGCCGGGGGTAGGATGCGAAGCCACGCCGAAGAGCTTCGGCACATGGCGCATCGCCTGAGCAAACCCCGAACAAATTCGCGCTCGGTTCCAGACCTTGCTGTTGCCGAGCTTGCCATGGAGACGCCTGCAGTGACGTCGAACACGCCTTTCGGTAACCTCGAGGTCGTTCGCCTCAACGGTGGCCAGCCGATTATCGAGCCGGCGATGTTCGCCGCCGTGGGTGTGGCGGCGGACGGCGCGAACATCAACGGCCCGTCGCTGCTGCGGGTGCCGGATTGGGTCCCGCCGGCAGACCGCGCCCATCCTAGCGCGGCGTACTATCTCTACTTCGCCGACCATTCGGGTCGGTACATCCGCCTCGCCTGGGCCCAACATGTCGAAGGGCCGTGGACGCTCTACCGGACCGGCGCCGACGTCCCCCCGGGCGAGCGCGGGGTGCTCGACATGGGGGACGAGGGGGATCTCGTCCTCGGTAACGGTCTCGCCGCCAGCTGGCACATCGCTTCGCCCGACGTGCTCGTCGACGACGCCAACCGGCGCATCGAGATGTATTTCCACGGTCTGGCGAGGCTCGACGGTGAGGATCTGGGCCAGAAGAGCTTCGTCGCCACGTCCGCCACCGGGCTCAGTTTCGGTGATGCCCTCGAGCCGGTGATCCTCGGCGACTTCTACTTCCGCGTGTTCCGCTACCGCGGCGATCTCTATGCCCTGGCGAAACACGGCGCGCTCTACCGGCCGCGCAACCCCGACGACCCGTGGACGCCGCCGGAAGGCTTCGATTTCAGCCAGGAGCTGTGGATCGGCCGGCGCGACAATCCCTTCCAGAACGCTCTCGACCGGGCCGGCCATTCGCACCTGAAGCTGCGCCACGTGGCGGTGCACGTCGAGGGCGACACCCTGTGGGTGTTCGACAGCCGCGTCGGCGATGCCCCGGAGCGCCTCTTTCTGTCCCGGATCGATCTTGGTGCGGGTGATTTCGAAACCTGGGCGGTCAGCGGCGCGGCGCGCGAGATCTTGCGCCCGGCGCCGGGTTGGGAAGGCGGCGAGCTGACGCCTCGACCGTCCACCGAGGGGCCGGTGCGCGAGGACGTCAATCAGCTGCGGGACCCCGGCGTGTTCGTCGACCGCGGCGGCGAGCACTACCTGCTCTATTGCGGTCGCGGCGAGCAGGGCCTCGGGCTGGCTCGCCTGGCGCTGAGCTGAGCGGCAGCGTCGCGTTCTCGCAGGCGCCCGGCGTCTTCGCCTGGCCTGGCTCATGACGGTTCGACGACGACCTTGATGGCGCCGGAGGACCGCTTGTCGTCGGCCGCGGCGAAGGCTTCGGCGATGCGTTCCAAGGGGTAGCGGTGGGTGATGAGGGGGGCGGCCTCGACCCGCCCCTCGGCGATCAGGCCGAGGGCGATCTGAAATTCACGCGCTCCGCGCCAGGTCGAGTAGCCGTTCGACCAGCGCAGGTCGAGCTCCTTGGCGTTGGCCTCGCGGTAAGCCACGGCTACATCGCCGACAAAAGCGCCGAGGATGCCGACCACCGCGCCGGGACGTGCCATCGCGACGGCCTGGCGCAGGGTGTCGCCGGAGCCTCCGACCGCCTCGAACACCACCGCGGCGCCTTCGCCATCGGTGAGCGCACGGACCGCCGCGGCGAGGCTCTCTTCCCGGCTGGCATCGACCGTGTGATTCGCCGCGCCGGCAGCCAGAGCCTGATCCAGGGGCTCCGGCCGCCGCCCGACCAGGATCGTCCGTCGAGCGCCGACGGCGCGTGCGACCTGGCCCAGGGCCATGCCGATCGGCCCGGTGCCGAGGATGGCCACCGTGCTCGACATCTCGATCGGCACCCGGTGGATGGCATGCACGGCACAGGCGTATACGTCGGCGAGGGACGCTGCTGCGAGGCTGACCTGCTCGGGCAGGGGGAAAACATTGCCCACGTCGGCGACATCCAGCTCGCTGAAACCGGCGCTGCGTCGGCGTTGGGGGTCGTGGTCCCGTCCTCCACAGAGGTGGTAATCACCGCGGCGGCACGGCGGGCAGGCCCCGCAGCCGGCGAGCTGCATGGGCTCGA
>JBCCGX010000847.1:0-4698 GCA_039029035.1 Acidobacteriota bacterium
GTCGGATTCTTGGCGCCGGCGGCATGGGACTGGTCTTCGACGCCTTCGACCCGGAGCTCGAGCGGCAGGTGGCCCTGAAAATGATCCGGGGTGCCACCGCACAGATCGAGGCCCGCTTCCAGCGCGAGGCGCGAGCTCAAGCCCGCATCGACCACGAGAACGTCTGCCAGGTGTACGAGGTCGGCTCGATCGAGGGGCGTCCCTACATCGCCATGCAGTTCCTCGAAGGCCAGACGCTGGCTCGCGCCGCTGCCGACCTGACGCTGCGGCAGAAGGTGCAGGTGATGGCCGCCGCCTGCGAAGGCCTCCACGCGGCCCACCGCGGCGGGTTGATCCACCGCGATGTCAAGCCGGCCAACGTGATGGTCGAAGCGACACCGGAGGGCGGCCTGTCGGTGCACGTGATGGACTTCGGCATCGCCCGCGAGCTCGCCGGCCCGGCGCTGACACAGACCGGCATGGCGCTCGGTACGCCGCACTATATGGCGCCGGAGCAGGTGAACACCGCGATCGGCGATCTCGATCCCCGTACCGACGTTTACGCTCTCGGGGCCACGCTCTACAAGCTTCTGACCGGCAAGACGCCCTTCGCCGACCACCCCGACGCCATGGTCGTGCACCTGGTGGTGCACGAGAAACCACCGTCGCCACGACGGCTGGTGCCCGATCTGCCGCGCGACCTCGAGGCGATCGTACTCCGCTGTCTGGAGAAAGAACCCGCCCGACGCTACCCTTCCGCCCGCGCGCTGTACGAGGACCTACGGCGGTATCTCGACCGTCAGCCTATCGCCGCCCGCCAGGCCTCGCGGCTTTACCGCCTCTACCACGGGGCGCGCCAGCATCGAACGGCCCTGACAATCGCCACCGGGTTGACTCTGGCCGTCGTCGCCGCGCTCGGCTCGACGATCGCTGAACGACTTCGAGGACGCGCCATTGCCGACGCGGCGCAACGTTTCGGCCGCGAAGTCGAGAGCCTGACGTGGATCCAGCGCGCCGCCCACCAGCTGCCGTTGCACGACGTGCGCGCCGAGCACGACCTGCTGCGCCAGCGGATGCGGGACATCCAGCAGAGGATGGCTGTTCTCGGCCCAGCCGGCGAAGGGCCGGGGCTCTACGCTCTAGGGCGCGGGCATCTGGCGCTCGGTGAGATCGAGGCGGCTCAGGCCCGGCTGCAGACGGCTTGGGACGTCGGCTATCGCGAGCTCGGAGTGGCTGAGGCCCTAGGGCAGACGCTCGCCGCTCGTTACGAGGCCGCCCTGGCACAGGCCCGACGGATCGCCAACGCAGCGGCCCGCGAAGCCCGCCAGCAGCAGATCCAAGAGCGCTATCGTGAACCTGCGCTGGAGTTCCTGCGCCGCGGCCGAGATGCCGATCTCGAGGCACCCGAGCTCATCGAGGCCCGCATCGCCCTGCTCGAGGAACGTTGGTCGGAAGCCGCCGCCTTGGCCCGCCGCGCCGCGGAGCGGCTGCCCTGGCGCTACGAGGGGCTCCTGATCGCCGGCCAGACGGCGATCGAGCGCGCCCGTGGAGCCGAGGCGCGCGGCGCCTACGACGAGGCTGAAGCCGAGTATCTGCAAGCCCAAGACGCTTATCGCCGAGCGTCGCAAATCGGCGCCAGCGATCCGGAGACCTGGCTCGCCCTCTGCCGCCTCGAGCAAGGCCGGGCCCTGTTCGAGCAGGATCGCCGCGGCCGCGATGCCGGGCCGCGATACACCGCCGCCATCGGCGCCTGCGAGAAGAGCCTCGTCGCCCAACCCGACCACCCCGAAGCCCTAGGCGAGCTGGCGATGCTGTTCGCCCAGCGAGCGGATGGACTGCTGCTGCGGGGCAAGGACCCGCAGCCCTATCTCGAACGGGCGGCGGCGGCAAGCCTGCGAGCGATCACCGCCGCGCCCCGGGCGATCGGCGGCTGGCGCGCCCTCGGGCTGGCCAAGCTGGTCGAAGGCATGCAGCTGGCAAACCAGGGCGAGGAGGCCGCTCCGGCCTTCGATGAAGCGATCGCCAGTCTCGACCGGGTGCTCGAGCTCGACGCCGAGTTTGCCCACGCCCATCACTTGCTGTCTATCGTTCTGATGGAGCGAGCTCGGGAATCGGATCGCCGGCAAGAGGATCCGGCCCCCTGGTTCGAACGCGCCAGCACCGGGTCCGAAAGGGCCATCGAGCTGGCTCCCAGCCTGCTCAACGCCTACCTTGTCAGCAGCGTGATCCTTGCGCGACGCGCTGAGCTGGCTTGGGCTCGCAGCGAGGATCCGCTGCCGCTCCAGGCCCGCGCCGTCGTGGTCTTACGCCAGGCCTTGGAGATCGATCCCGAGCTCGGTTTCGCCTACGTCAATCTCGGCTCGATCCTGCATCGAGCGGCGCAATCGACCGCCCAGTTGGGCGACGACCCAGTGCCGCTGCTCGACGAGTCGGTCGCCACGCTGCATGCGGCCCTCGAGCGCGTACCCGACGATGCCTTCGCCTACTTCAACCTCGGTCATGCACTGGTGACGCGGGCCAAGTGGCAGGTGAGCCGCGGCGAGGCGCCAGGCGAATGGCTGGAGAAGGCGCGCGAGGCCTTCAGCCAGGGCATTCAGCGAGCGCCGGGTCGCTCGGGCCCCTGGGCGTCGCGGGGTGAGACCTGGTTCTTCGAAGCCCTGTGGATCGAGGAACAGGATGGCGATCCAAGCGCCGCCCTGGAGCGCGCCGCACGCGGGGCGCGCGAGTCGCGGGAGGTTTCGGCGAACGATCCGGAGCATTTGATCCTGGACGTCCGGATCGCGGCGATGCGGCTCCGGCAGGCGGCGGCCGACCGACCCACCGGCGTCGACTTGGCTCGCCTGCGCAGCGAGCTGCGATCGGCCCGGGCAACCCGCAAGGAAGCGATCGAAGTGGAGCTCGCCCTGACCGAGCTCGATCTCGAGCAGGCTTGGGCCGACCTCGCCGCCGGCCGGCCGCCCGATGATCCGGCCGGCGCCCGAAGCGCCGTCGATACGCTGATCGAGCGCCAGCCGAGGCTTGCCCACGCCCTCGGCCTACGCGCTGGATGGCTGCGGCTCGAGGCAGCCGCCGGCACCGACGATGCCGCCTCCCTGCGGCGCGAGGCTCGTGGTCTCTTAGAGCGTGCCCTGGAGCTCGACCCGCTGGCTCGGCTCGAGCTGAGTCCGGTCCTGCTTCGGGCAAACGACGCCTCTTAGGGCGTCACAGCCCCGCTGCTCCCAGCCGGAGCCGGCAGGATGCCGGCGCTCACTGCCTCGGGCACGGCCTATGGGCGGAACTGCCGAGGATCCGAGACAGGCCGCCACCGCATGCCGGACTCTCGATGAACTTCAGGGCACGGCACCTGACGGGGCTCAGGCGGCGCAGGGAGCGCCGGCATCCTGGGTTCCAAAAAATTTTCAGCTTCGGTTGTACAAGTCGAGCGATTCCTGCGCCAGTAGGCGATAGAGACCGATCAACACTCCAGGAGAACACGGCCATGCAATCTCTATCGCACCGACTCGACACCCTGAACCGATACCAGCACACGATCAACCCCAGCACCCACTCCAGGGCGACGCCCGCACAGCAAGGAGAGCTCACTATGCACCCCAAGAACACCCGTCACACCTCGTGGCTTGCCGCGATCCTCATCCTCTTCGCCGCCTTCACTTCCCCTCTCAGTGCTGGCGAGACCGATCCGCCTATCATCCTCGCCGAATTGCTCGTCGAGCCGGCGTCGGTGCGCTTCGAGGCGACCGGCTTCTACCACTCCCTCACTCTCTCCGTCGGCGGGCCCGACGGTGAGGTCACGCAGCAGTCGACCGAAGGAGTGGCCAGCCTGTCGTTCGACGGCGTGGACGACGAAGGCTCCCAACGCCCGGACGGACGCTACGCCTACGAGCTGCGCGGCGTGGCGTCCCCAGAAAGCCCCTCGATTCTCCTCGATTTCGGCACCGTTACGATCGCGGAAGGCGCCTTCGTCTCCCCCGACCTGCCGGAGGGCGATGTCACCAAGGACCAGGTGATCGACGATGAGCTGATCGTGGACGGCCTCTGTGTCGGGCTCGACTGTGCCGATGGCGAAACGTTCCAAGGCTTCGAGCTGAAGCTCAAAGCGAACAACCTGCGGATGTTGTTCGAAGACACCAGCAGCACCGGAGCGTTCGCGTCGCGGGACTGGATGGTGCGCGTCAACGATAACGAGAACGGCGGAGGAGAGAATTTCTCTATCGTCGATTGCGACGACACAGGCACTGCCTGCGAGGGGTTCAACGGCTTGAGCGACGAGGCCAGCGTGCCCTTCACCCTCGAAGGTGGCGCGCCCGCCAACGCCCTGTATGTCGACAACACCGGCCGAATTGGTTTGGGCACCAGCACACCGGCAACCGCCATCCACGCACTGGACGGCAACACGCCGACCCTGCGGCTAGAGCAGGACGGTTCCAGCGGCTTTAGCGAACAGGTCTGGGACGTCGGCGGCAACGAGGCCAACTTCTTCATCCGCGACGAGACGAATAACAGCAACCTCCCCTTCCGGCTCCAACCCGGTGCCCCCACCAACTCGCTCTACATCGCCGCCGACGGCGACATCGGCCTGGGCAAGCAGAATCCGGGCGCCAAGCTCGACGTGGACGGCGACATCGTGCTCACCGGAATGGTCGACGGCCGCGACGTGGCCGCGGACGGCGGCATCCTCGACGCCCACGTCGCCGACTTCGACAACCCGCACCAGGTCAC
>JBCCGX010000848.1:0-4697 GCA_039029035.1 Acidobacteriota bacterium
CCCTGCAGATAACGCTGCAGCAGACGCGTCGCCAGACGGTAGACGAGCAGCGCCCCTGCCAGGCACAAGGGGACGATCCAGTACCCGAGGTGCTCCTGGGACGACGGCACATCGGTGACGAAGCCGAGGGCAAACACTCGCTCACCCGTCCACATTCCGACCCGATCCGGGAAGACCGGCTTGAGCAAGGCCACCAGGGCCAACGAGGCCGAGACGGTGTAGAGCACAAAGAAAAAAAGCATGCCGAAAAAGGCCACGAGGCCACGGCCGACCAGACGGCTGGCAGTAGCCAGCATACGCCATGGCGAACCGCTTCCGAGGGAGGCCGAGATCTCATAGTTCTCGAGAAACGACCGGGCGTAGCTCTCGGGCTCGCCCAGCGCTCGGGCCGCCGCTTCGACCCCACCCGGCCGGCTCGCACTTTCCAGTAGATGGCTGCGCGCTTCGGCGACGATCTCGGCGCGATCTGCTTCCGGCAGCGGTGAGAGGGCCCAGCCCAGGCGACGCAAGTAGTCGTCGACCCGTGAGTCGGAGTTCGCTGTGCTGTGATCTGTCGCTGGGCTGGGATCTGCTGCGTGGTGGGTCGTCATGCCGAGGCCTCCTCGATCAGCTGGTCGAGGCCGTTGGAGAATCGACTCCATTCAGCCTTCATTCGGTCGAGCATCTCCGAGCCTTCGGAGGTCGCTCGGTAGTATTTGCGGGGGTGACTGGCGCCTTCGTCCTCGACCCAACGCGACTCGATCTTGCCGTCGCGCTGCAGTCGGTTGAGCAACGGGTAGAGGGTGCCTTCGGTGATCTCCAAGCCGTCGTGCCGTGTGATCCGATTCAGTATCTGGATACCGTAGGCTTCCTGATCGCCGATCACGGCGAGGACCGCCAACTCAGCGGCGCCTTTGCGCAGCTGCGATCGCCAACGAGGAAGGTCCATTACGAGCCGTCACTTTCGCCCTGCAGTGGCCAACGCTCGAGCAGCCAGCTCGTCACCAGCTCGAGCAGCTCCGGCGCCAGGGTTTCCTCGATCGTGGCGTACTCCGAAGGCCGGCCGGTCTCCGTGTGCTGGAAGAGATGGTTGAGCCCCGGCAGGACGCGGGTCGTCGTGTCGGCATTGCCTCCCTGCTCCAGCGCCGTCTCGATCGCCGGCATGTTCTGCTCCGGATCGACTTGCAGATCGAGCTCGCCGGTGACCACCAGAACCGGAACGCGCAGAAGCCGCAGCGCCGTAGCCGGATCGTAGGTCAGGAAGAAGCGGAACCACGGTGTCAGCAAAGCCTCGACGCTCTTCTCCAGCAGCTCTGGGTTATCCGCCTGCTGCTGCTCGGCGGCGGGCGCCAACGCGATCTGCTGGCGTGCAATCTCCAACAGGCGCCGGCGCAGGCGCTCCGGGTCGGTCTCGACCGACAGCCAATCGAGCGCCTGGCGCATCAAGACGGCTTGCTGCTCGGCCCCTTCGGCCGCTCCACCCTCGGCGGCGCGGATCAACGCGGTCTGATGGGCCAGGATCTCGGTTCCCGGCACCCCCGGAGCCGCCAAGAGCACCACCAGCGCCACCTGCTCCGAGCGCGCTGCCGCGAGCGGCGCCACCAGCCCCCCCTCGCTGTGGCCAAGGAGGCCGATGCGCTGGTTGTCGATCTCCGGTCGCGAGCTCAGGTACCGCACGCCGGCCAGGGCATCTTCGGCAAAGTCCGAGCTCGTCGAGGCGTTGACATCGCCGGTCGAACCGCCCACGCCGCGATCATCGGCTCGCAGCACCGCGATGCCGGCCCGCGTCAGATGGTCAGCGAGCACCCAGAAGGGCTGGTGACCGAAGACGGTCTCGTTGCGGTCTTGCGCCCCGCTACCGGTGATCAGGACCAGGGCCGGAAAGGGCCCCTCGCCCGAAGGCAGGGTCAGAGTGGCCGCTAGTTGCACGGCACCGTTGGCGTAGCTGACGTCTTCGCTCGTGTAAGGGAAGGGCGGCTGGGGATTCTGGGGTCGCCGCGGCCCCGCAACAGCCTCGCGCCCGAGCTCGAAATCAAACGTAGCGCCCCCCTGACCGAACTTGCCACGGATCGTGTCGCCATCCAGCCGACCGTTGAACGTCGGGTCCCCCGGCACGCCTTGGATGCGGAAACGCACCGCCGTAGCCTCGACGACCACGTCGACGAGCGCCAGGCCCGTCGCGTCTTGTTGCGGGATGTCGATGCTGCCGGCCCACGCCCCGTCGACCTGCTCGAGGTCCACTTTGATCACCAGGGGCGAGCCTGGAACAGCGATCTCGCCCTCCCAATGACCAGCGATGGGCGATGTGTCGGCCCAGGCAGCCGGAGCCTGAAGAACGGTGAGAACGAAAACCAGGGCGATCACGATCGATCGCGGTCTCGGTGGAAGTTGGATCATCGAAGTCTCTCCTTAGCCTTGAAGCAAAGGCATTAGCGTTGAAGCAAGGCATCGCCATATGCCTTGCAATACAAACTATACATAGCCTTGTTATACAAAGCAACAGGTAAAACCAAGATGGACCGTTGGAAGAGCGATCAATCCTTGAACACGATCGCCGTCGAGTCCCAGGCGATCCGTTTCTGCAGAGTCTGTGGGTCGAACCAGCTGAACCGCGTCACCAGAGAAGGTTGCTCATCCCAGTCCAGGGTCGGTGGCACGACGCCGTGGAGCTCGATCGTCCGTACTGCCCCCCTAGCGATGTCGTCGAGGTCCCTCGGCGTGAGGTTGAGCGCGAGAATCTCGAGGCCGACTCGCAGGTAGAGCTTCTCCAACGTCAGCTCGACCGGGAACTGCCAGCCAGAGTGGAGATCGAGGGTCAGGTCGATCTGGTTCTGCCGACTGGCTTGCGATCCGCGGCGGGCTAAAGCCTTGGTGACGGCACCGTCGATGGCACCTTCGCAGCATAGGTAGCAAGGGACGCAGGGATCGGGCTCCGGCAGCGGGTTGTGGGTATCGCCGATCAGATCGATCAAACTATCGTACAGAAAGGGATCTTCTGTCGCCGGCACCACCTTCGCCGCCGCCGTCAACTGCCCCACCGCCGTGCCGCATTGGGAGATGTCGCCCTCGACAATCTCCTGCAGGCGTCGGCCGCCAGCGAGGCTCTTGCTGGTGAAGGTCGAGCCATTGTGCTGCAGAACGAAGGGACAAGTGCCGCCGGTGCAGGCCTGGTACGGCGTCCAGAGCGGGCCGGCCTCGATGTGTTCGAAGAAGCCGGTACCTTCCTCCCACAACACGGTAGACGCCATGCCGGTGAAGAGGGCGGTGGCGAAGGATGCACCGGGCGGGGCGGCGATCTCGAAGGTCGAGCTGACCGGCTGCGAAGTCACCAGCTGCAGGCAGTGACCGTTGCCCGGCATCAGGCCATCCGGATCGGTCGGTGTCTCTTTCGCCGGCAGAACGGTGCCATCGGCGGCGAAGCGAGTCAGATCGAGCATGCCGATCGAGACCGTCTCGCCCAAACCAGCAGGGAACAGGAGCTCCCCGGCGTGGTTGCCGGCGCCGGCAATCGCCAGGCTGCGCGGCGCCTCTTCGGGATCCGGCCGCGTGATGTGGGCCAGTAGGCGCGCGATTTGGCAGCTCAGGGAGCCGGCGCAGTCGGTGCCTCCCAAAGGATCACAGCTGGCGTCGCGAGCGTCGGTCGACTCGTAGCGCCGACCAAAGCTCATGTTGATCGCCAGGGGTGCCGGCGTGCCGCCATGGTCGATCGCCTCGGCAAGATGGGCCAGGGCCACGAGGACATCGGCGTCACTCGGGCTCGGGCAACGGCCTGGGGCGAGGGGCTCGATCGGGTCGAGCAGGGTGTTGATCGCCGGATCGGCCGAGCGTCGCACGACGGATTCGACCATCAAACCGTGCCTGTCCTCGAGATCGGGAATGTAGATCCACGGCGCCTTGACCGCCTGGAAGTCGCGGTAGCAGCCTACGCTGGCGAGACACTCCGCCGCCTGCTCGTGCGGGGGTGGCACTGGCTTCGGGTAGACCCGCAGGCGCTCGATACAGCCGGCGACTCGCGCACAGCCGACCATCGGTGGCGCGTCGAGGTAGAGCACACCGTAGTCTCCCGCTTCGATTCTCTGGGCCGGCGGCGCAACCGCCTGGCTGCAGGGGTTCTCGTAGAGCACCCAGCTCAACTTGTCCGCATGGAGGGCGGAGGCAAAGCAAACGATGGCCGGCAGAGCGACCCGCAGAATACGACAGAACATATGCAATCTCCTCGTCGAATGGTGGGCTCGGGATGAAGTAACTCCGTGACACGCGACTCCGGGTCCAAAAGCTCCGTGTCGGGCAAATCGGCCGAGTCGTCAGCCAATAGACGAAGCGTCAAACGATGCACTTGCAGACGCCGCTCCGCCAGAGCGGCGGTCGGGTCGACACCAGGATCGAGATCGATTGCAGTGGGCAAGCGGCCGTGCCGGCCGACGACCAGCAGAATCTCGTACACGCCAGGCTGGCGCCCAACCAGGGTCGAAGCCGGCGCCGTGAAGCGCACCGCCCCCTGGCGCTGCATCTGCCGCAGCTCGCCGCCAACCGACAGGCGCTCGAGGCGCTCACCGACCGCGCGATAAAGGGCCACCTCGACGCCGGCGACAGCGCCCTGCGTGACGATGGCGTCGATCGTCACGGTGGAATCGGCCAGGGCTGCGGCGACCGTAGTGCTTGGCGCTTCGTCGCGACGCTCGGTCAGGGCGGCGATGGTGACCTCATAGGGCGGCAGC
>JBCCGX010000849.1:0-4695 GCA_039029035.1 Acidobacteriota bacterium
CGCCAGGCTCACGGTGGGCGGTGTCGATCAAGTGCTCGCCAAGCGCTTCGGCGAGTGTCAACGGCAGATCGCTGGCCAACAGCTCAGCCAATCCGATGAGCGCCGGAATGGCCCCTGCGGCGCCGGCCATCACGTCCGCACCTTCGATCTGGTCCTCGTGGCCAGCCATGGGCTGCAGAAGGTCGAGCGCCTCCTCGAGATAGTCGTCCCGGCGCAGAAGGGGGGCGAGGCGCGCCGCGGCGAGCGCGATGCCGACTCGGCCGGTGTAGAATCCGAAGCGTCCAGGGGGCAGGTCCGGTGCTGCCGCAAACGCGTGGGCCATGGCGCCTTGTGCCGTGCGGGCAAGGTCCGCCTCCGCGGTTCGGTGAAAGAGCTCGCCGAGAAAGAGGGCGATGCCCGAAGTGCCTTGGTAGATCTCACCCGTGGCTGGCTCGAGAGTGGCTCGACGCGACAGGACGACTTCCCAGGTGCAGGCGCGGTCGCGCCACTGCGCGCGCCGGACAATCCGTTGCCCAATGTGGGCCGCAGCGTGCAAGAAGTCTTGGGTCGTCATGGTCGGAGTGCACCCGTCCGGAGAAGACGTCTCCGGACGAGTGCTGGAGAAGCCGCCTAGCAGGTCGCGGTGCAGGCGCCGGACCCGCAGTTGACGGTGTAGATGGTGCCGCCCGTACAGTTGCCACAATCAGACGCCGGGGCCCCGGTGACGATCTCATCGGTGGGTGTGCAATTGGAGCTCCTCCAGCCGCCGACGGCACGATCAAGGAACGAATCCACGCGCAGGGTCTCGCGGTTGAGGCTCAGCTTCTTTTTTTGGTTCTTTTTCATGTCGAGTTCTCCAAGTTGTTGGTGAGAGCTCGGCAGCGGACCGGCTCTCACCTATGCAGGCGAGGAAGGCCGCAAAGCGTGCTCAGGAAATGCTGGCAGGCTCAGACGAACATCGAGCTGTCGCAGGAGCCCGTGAGCAGCTTCCTGGAGAAGCGCTACCTTGAACGGAGGTGTCAGGGCACCTGAGCTCAGGTGCCAGGCTCTAAGTAAGGCTCAATCATGCCGCAGAGCCGACATCGGATCGGATCGGGCGGCGCGCCTAGCAGGGAGCCAGCTAGCGGCCAGACCAGCGATGCTGAGGGTGAAGAGCACCGCCGCCAGGACTTTGGGGTTCCAGGGCTCGACCTGGTAGAGGTTGGCGAGGGTCCGGCCGAGCCCGCCAGCCAGGAGGAGGCCGAAGGCGGCGCCGATCGCCAGCTGGTGCAGGCCCTGGCGTAGCACCTGGCGCAGGAGATTGCCTGGTAGAGCGCCGAGGGCGAGGCGCAGGCCGAGCTCGCGGGTGCGGCGACCGACAGAAAGGGCCATGACGCCGTAGAGGCCGATCGAAGCCAGCAGCAGGGCGACGCTGCCGAAGACGGTGAACAGGGCTCGCGTCGTGGCGGGGTTGCGGATCTCGCCGCCGAGAAGCTCTTCGAGGGGTTTGACGAAGTAGACCGGCACCTCGGGCGCGGTGGCCTGGACGAGCTGGCGGACTTTCTGCTCCAGGTTGTGCGCTCCCGGGCGGGGTTTGAGCACCGCCATCATGTTGGCATGGGCCATCTGGGCTACGGGTAAGTAGACGCCGACGGGATCGCGCTCGCCGCCCGGGCCGATCAGATCCGGCACCACACCGACGATGGTGCGCCAGGGTAGCTCGTCGCGTCGCGCGGGATCGGTGATCAGTCGCAGCTGGCGGCCGACGACGTCGGCACCGCCGTAGGCTTCGGCGAAGCTCTGGCTGAGGATCGCCACCGGCTGGGTCCCATGCCGGTCGGTGGCTTGGAAGCCGCGTCCGGCAACGGCCTGGAGGTCGAAGGAGGCAAAGAAATCGGGGCTGATGGAGATCCAAGGGGCGCCGGGTAAGGAGCTGAGATCGCCGGGGTGGCGCTGATCGATCTCGAACGGGTGCCGCGCGGCACCACCGCCGGGCCAGCTCGTCGCCAGTCCGGCATGCTCGATCTCAGGCATCGCGCCGAGTCGTTGCTCGAGCTCGTCGTAGAAGGCACGGGTCGCCACCGGATCACTCTGCAGGGCGGTGCCGTGGGTGGCGAGGCGCATGACCTGGGTTTCGGCCGGGCGTACGAGGTCAAAGCGATCGGTGAGCCGCGAGACCGATTCGATCATCAGCCCGGTGGCCATCAGCAAGCCGGTCGAAAGGGCGAACTGACCGACCACCAGGGCGCGGCGCAACCGCCCTTCGCGGCGTCCCGCGGCTTGGTCAGAGCGCCGAATCGAGAGCCGGCGGCGCCGCGGTGAGGCGGTCCACAGAGCGGGCCCCAGGCCGGCGAGAAGGGCCGCCGACACGGTGGCAGCCGCAACCATTGCGAACACCGCGGCGTCGAGGCGAACGTCCACCCAGTAGGGGCCCGGCGCCTGGCCCAGCACGGCATAGAGCTCGATTCCGAGCTGCGCGACGAGCAGACCCAGAGCGGCGCCACCGAGGGCAAGCCAAAGAGAATCGGCCAGCATTTGGCGCACGATGCGCCAGCGACTGGCGCCAAGGGCGACCCGAATGGTGAGCTCGCGTGCGCGGTGGGCCCCACGGGCGAGGAGGATGTTCATCACGTTGGCACAGGCGATGAGAAAGAGGCCGCCGACCGCCACCAGCGCCAGCTCGAGCGAGCGGCGGACTTGGGGATCGTGGTAGGTCGCCTCATAGGGCTCGAGCTGGATCCGCAGCTCGGCACCCGTCGTCGTCCGCCAGCGCGCCGCCAGGGTGGTCATTTCGCTGGCGGCCTGATCCCTCGACACGCCGTCCCGTAAGCGACCAAAGACTTGCAGCCAGGGCGAGTCTGTAGCGATCTTCGGATCGAGGGAGATCCAGAGCTCCTGGTTGTAGGGGAAGCGAAAGGCCTCCGGCATCACCCCGATCACGGTCTTGGGCTCACCGTAAATGGTGACCACTCGGCCTAGCACATCGGGCTTGCCGCCGAGCTGCTGCTTCCACAGGCGCTCACCGATGATCACCACCGCTGCGTCCTCGTCCTCCTCGGCTGCGAAGCGGCGGCCGAGGATCGGCTCGGCGCCCAAGAGGTCGAAGATGTTACCGGTGACGAAGGCGCCGTTCACCTGTTCGGGATAGAGCTCCAGGTTACCGACGCTCACTGCCAGAGGCAGCCAGGCGGCGAGGTCGTCGAATGACGCCTGCGACTCGCGCAGGTGGCGGAACGCCGCTAGCGGCACCGGCTTCATGGCGCTGGACGGGTCCTGGGAGACCGCCGCCACGCGCACCAGGCGCTCCGAATCCGGGTAGGGCAGGCCGCGCAGCAATGTGCCCCAGACGATGCTGTAAACCGCCGCCACCAGGCCGATGCCCAGGCCAAGGGCGAGCACGGCGAAGGCTGCGGGCCCGGGCTGCCGGGTGAGGGAGCGTAGGCTGTAGCGCAGATCGTGGTGGAAATAGAACATCGACCCCGAGTGTACCTCGGGGTCGATTGCCTAAGAGGCACGAGGTGCTCGATCCGAGAAGAGTCGACGCCGAGCCTCAGGGAGGGTGGCTCGGCGTCGACTCTCTCAGCACGGCCGAGGGGAAGAAAGCCGCGCTTGAATCGCGGCGGACCGCCGCGATCTCGGAGTCGGTTCTGTTTTTACGGGCAGGTGGCGAAGGCCGAGGTGTCGCGGATCGGCTCGAAGGCAGTGCCCAACTCGTTGGAGTAGGTCTGCACCTGGCCGGTCAGGGTGTCGGTGACGGTGATGTCGACGCCCTGGTCGGTGAGGCCACCGGCGAAGACCCAGTAGTAGCCGTTGATATCGCAGCCATCGAGCACCTTCACCGCGAGCTCGATGTTGGGCTCGGAGAAGAAGTAGAAGAGACCCGTATCTTCCCGCACCTCGATGGACTTGCCGATGCCGTTCTCGCCCGCCGTCTGCCAGTCGACCTCGACCTGGAAGCGCTGGTCGTTGAGGCAGAGGCTGTCAGGGCCGGCGAAGCAGCCGGCGATCTGGCCGCGGATCTCACCGCCCGGGTAGGTCGGCGAGTGGATGTTGACGTAGAGCCCGCCGGTGAGCAGAGCGTCGACGTCCGCCTGGGTGAGGTCGGTCCAGGTGGCCCGAATGGGGCTCGCCGGATCACCGAGATCGAATACGACGGGGCCGTTCTCGCCCGGTGCGCCGATGTGGATGTGGGCGGCACTGGCGTCGTCAACCTCGTGGTTGCACTCGAGTTCGAAGGCGTTTCGGTCGGCATTCAGGCGGCCCTCGCAAGCGGCGATCGCCGTGCTGCCGTTGGTCGGGACCTCTTGCGCGGCGGAAGCGCCGAAGGCGATCTCGGTGCCGCGGACGGCTTCGACGGAAATGCGCGCAATCTGGTAGCCCGGGCGCTCGAAGGTGGCGGCGGCGAAGCGGGGATCATCGAGGATGCCGCCGCTGCCGGCGGGCAAGAAGCCCGGGTGGGTGGTCACGACACCGCCTTCGACAACGCCGGTGTCCGGCGCGGCCTGGCCGAAGAACGCCGTGTTGGCGGGAATCTCGTCGTTGACCTCGGTGCCGCCGTCATTCACGCCGCCGATGCCGTAGACGATGAAGCTCACCGGAGTGAACTCACCGCTGGTGTCGAACACCCGGTGGGCGGTCGGCGGACCATTGGCGATGAAGGCGTCGTTGCTCGGAATGATCATCGAGACGTAGCTGAAGTAACGCACCGCGGCGGAGCCGTCGAGGTTGAACCGAAAC
>JBCCGX010000850.1:0-4691 GCA_039029035.1 Acidobacteriota bacterium
GAGCCGCTCTTCGCCGGCGCCGGCTGGATGCACCAGAATCTACCCCCGGACGCCACTGTCGGTGCCTGGAACGCCGGCATCCTTTCCTACTTCTCCCAGCGACAGGTCGTAAACCTGGATGGTTTGGTCAACTCCCGATCGTTCTTTCTTGCCGACCGCCACGATCTCTGTGCCTATCTCGACCGGGTGGGCATCGACTACCTGGTCGACGCCTTCGACGAAGAGCAGCCCTTTGACCCTTACAAGGAGCAGATAGGCCTCTGTACTTCGGACTTCGAGCCGGTTTGGGATGGCCCTGGCTATCGTTCGAGCCCGCGGCGCGCCATGGCGTTTCGACGTCTCGAGACCATGATTTATACCCTCGACCTGCGGCCGGACTTCGAGACCCGTGTCCTCCAGGGCCGGGCCTCGATCCGGTTGCCTCCGAGCAGCGTCGCCACAGGCGCCATCGAGCTGCCGGCGCCCAAGCTGCAGATCCGCAGCGCTCGCTTGAATGGCGTTGATCTAACCTTCGAGAAGGTGGGTCGTGGTTGGCGAATGGCGTTGACTCCGGACCAGGTGCGCGCCACTGCGGCGACGGACCAAGCCGCAGCCGCCTCCCTACGGCTGGATCTGGACTACCTGGCACCCGCCGCCGCGGGTCTGGTGTTCGGAGAAGAGTATGTCCACACGGCGTTCTTCGCCTGCCACTGGCTGCCTTGCATCGGCCCAGATCTCGATCGTGCCAGCATCGAGATCCGTTTGGATCTGCCCGTCGGCTATCGCTCCGTGGCCAGCGGCCAACCGCTCGCGCAGACGACCCCGGGGCAGCACGGCTGGCGGCAAACCCAACCGTATCCCCTTTACACCCTGGGATTCGCTGCCGGGCGTTTTAAGGAGATTGCGGACACCGCAAGCGGAACGCGGTTACGCTATCTCGCCTTGAACGACGATGCGGCAGCGCTGCGAGCCAAGTTTGCCGATAGTCCGCGTGTGCTGGAGTTCTTCGAAGGCAAGGCTGGGCTGCCCCTGCCGCATCCGATCTACACTCAGGTGCTGGTGCCTGGCAGCGTGGCCCAAGAGGCCAGCAGTTTTTCGCTCATCGGCCATCGCATGCTCGACCCCATCATCGACGACCCGCAAGAAGATTGGGTGATAGCGCACGAAATGGCGCATCAGTGGTGGGGCAATCTCGTCACCTGCGCCTCGTGGGATGAGCTCTGGCTCAACGAAGGTCTCGCGGTGTTCATGACCGCCGCCTGGAAGCAACACCGCTGGGGGGAGGCCGCCTATGGTCGCGAGCTCGACCTGTTCCACCAAACGTGGTCACGAGCCAGAGCCGCCGGGTTCGACAAACCCCTCAGCTGGCCAGGCCAATACCCAAGCCTGAGGATGAAACGGTCCATCCACTACAGCAAAGCCGCCCTGTTCCTCCACGCCTTGCGAGAAGAGCTCGGCGAGTCGGTTTTTTGGCAGGGCCTCCGCCGCTATACCAGAGACTACGCGGGTCGGAGCGTCCGAGCAGCCGACTTTCAAGCAGCGATGGAGCAGGCGGCCGGTCGCAGCCTGCAGTCGATCTTCGAGACCTGGGTCTATGGAGCGGAGCCGCCAAAGAGGTGAGGATGGACGGTGACGAGACAAGCTTCAGGCGGTGGCGGACGGCGCTCGTGCTCGCCCTTGTCAGCATCTGGTACTTTGCCGCCACGCTGCCCTATCTGAGTGACTTCCCGCTGCTCGGCTGGGCACAGATGGGGATCGTGGCGCCGGCCGCGAAGTTGGCGGAGGATGGCGTCTACGGGAACGATCTCTTTACCGGTTTTCATCGCAGCGAGGACCGCAATTACGAATACATGCCAGCCTACCCGCTGTTGGTGGCGGGGTCGTTCGAGGTCTTCGGCTTGGGCGTGTGGCCGGCGCGCCTCGTTTCGGTGTTTTGCGGCTGGCTGACCCTGCTCTTGGTGTTTCAGCTCGGTCGCCAGCTCTACGGTGCGGCAACAGGGTTGCTCGCAGCGATGCTCCTGGTCACGCTGCGGGTCGGTTTGCTACCGAACACCAGCGGCGTCGCGCTGCTCGATTTTGCTCGCCTGATCCGCTACGACATCCTGGTCCCTGTAGGCGTCTTGGGCGCCTGTTGTTGTTTCTTGTGGGCGATGCGGCGGACATCTCCCCGGGTTGCGATCGTCGGTTTCGTCGCCGCTGGCGCCCTGGCGGGTCTGGCGACCCTGGCGCATGTCTATGGTGGGTTCATCTTGGCCGTCTTGGCCTCGGTTCTGCTGTGGCAGCACGGTTGGCGAGTTTTGCGATCCGCAGCGCCGTACTTCATCGCCCTCGGCTGGCTTCTGGCGATGCTGCCGTGGATCGTCTATGTGCTGCAGGACTGGCCGGCCTATGTGGGGCAGATGTCACGTCACGCGGGGCGCTTCGAGCTCTTCGACCTCGGCTTCTATTGGCACAATCTGCAACGGGAACCCTGGCGCTACGCCGCCTGGTCGGGAGGTGGCTTCGCTGGCACGTTTCTGCGACCCCGCGTGGGGATCTGGCTCGTTCTGGCCCTAGTGCCTGCCAGCACTTGGGTTCTCTGGCGGCGCAACCGCGATGGCGGCGGGACGCTCGCCGATCGCTTCCTCCTAGTGTCTCTACCGATCCTGGCGCTCTGCCTGGCCCTGCTGATCGCCCTCAAGCGCTACTACTACATCGTCTTGGTGCTGCCCTTCATCGCCCTACAAGTGGCGTTCCTCGTAGAGAAGGCTCGGCAGTGGGCGATGCGGCGCGGCGGGCCGGCGCGCTACGTCGTGCCGGTTGTCCTGGCGCTCGTCGTCGTCGAGGCTGGCGTCGGCATCCTACAGATACGGAAACTTGGCGCACGAACGACGCCCTACCTGGAGCTCTCGGAAGCCATCGCGCGTTCGATCCCTCGAGGTTCGAAGCTGTTGATCACGCAACCATGGTGGCTCGGTCTGCGGCACTTCGGACACCAGCATCTACGCTCCGTCAACCTGGTATTCCTCTATCGCTCCCAGACGATCGAGACCGTCATGGCAAGCCTCGCTCCCGACTTTGTGGTGATCGAAGAGCTCTTCCTTGATCCGCAGTCCAGCGATCCCCGGGCCAGCGGCAACCCGCAAGCTCGTCGCAGCTTCCAGGAGCTCAGGAGCTACCTCGCCGAGACCTGCGCTAGCGACGTCACGCGCATCCCGAGCTCCGACTACGGGGCTATCCTGATCTACGACTGTCGATAAGCCTGGCCTCGGAAGGAACGGGACCGAAACCGCCACGCCACCCCCACCGTTTCGACCAGCGATCGATAGGCTGCCTGCAGCAGTTTCAGACGTTGCAGCGAGGTTTCACCGCCGGCCCTTGGGCGGCTCTTGACCGGCGATTCATAGACTCGCAGACCCGTGGCTGCGGCCAGACCAGAGAGTGCGACGTTGGGGGCGAAGGTCTCGGGTGGAAGATGGGCGAGGAGGGGCATCAGGCGATCGCGACGCATCAAGCGGTAGGGGATGTTGACGTCACGGATCGTCTTGCCGAAGCCGAGGCGGACGGCCCAGCGGGCACCGGCGGTCATCAGCTGACGGGCGAAGGAGGCCTGGCGCCCCTGGCGAAAGCCGACGAGAAAGTCGAAATCGTGTCGCTGGCGCCACAGGGTGGCCAAAGCCTCGGGGCCGATCTCACCGTCGCTATCAGCCTGAAAGATCCAATCGCCAGTGGCCTCGCGGTAGGCGCGCAGAATCGTGGGGCCATGTCCGGCGTTGGCTTGGTGGATGATCCGGAGGCGCGCGTTGGATTCGGCCAGGGTATCGAGCACTTCGCCGGTGCGGTCGGTCGAGCCGTCGTCATAGGCGCACAGCTGAAAGTCGATCCCGAGCTCTTCGAGGGCGTCGAGCCAGGACTCGAGGGTGCGCCGAATCGCCGACGCCTCGTTGTAGACCGGCAGGACGACGGTGAGCGTTTGGCGGTTCATGGCCCATCGACCAAAGGCGTTTCGGCGATGGAAGATGCCGCCTCCGGGGAACGGCGATGCATCGCGGAGGCGATCGCCCGAGCGACGATCCGGTTGCCATGTGGCGTCAAGTGGACCTGATCGACCCAGGCCATCTCGTCGGCCGGTTCGAGCACACCGGCGAGGGAATCGAGGTGCTCCAAGAGATCGGTCCGCCGCTCGATTTCGCCGTAGGTCGCGGCGAGCAGACGGTCGAGACCCGCGGCATCGGCGAGCAGGTTCTCCAGACTTCGCGGATCCTGGCTCAGGGCGCGGTAGGGCTGCCAGAAGCAGAAGACCTCGAAGCCGTATTCGTTAGAGAGCCCTTCGAGAATCCGGTAGGTGCCCTGGTAGTTGTCGACGATCGCGTTGACCAGGCGGGTCAAGTCCTCATCGCTCGGGGCCTCAAGGTGGACCTTCGGCGCCGGCAAGAACGGCCGAAGAAGCTTGAGCAGCCGCGTATCGTTCAGCCAGGTCGAGAACGGTCGCTCGAGCCGATTGGCAATGTGAGCGGCGCCGAAATGGCTCCCGGCGTCGCCGGCAAGGGCCACGGCCACGTCGTTGACACCATGGTAGAAGATAACGCTCTCGGGTACGCGACCGGCCTGGAGCTCGAGGATCAAACGAATCAAGCTCTGGGTTGCGACGTGGCCGCGCTCGCCGAAGTTCTCGACCTGCACGGATCGCCCCGGCTCAGTCAGCTCAGTTTGCAGGAACGCTGGGATCGTCC
>JBCCGX010000851.1:0-4691 GCA_039029035.1 Acidobacteriota bacterium
GCTTCAGTCAGGCATTCCGCGAATCCGTGGCGGTTGGCGCGCCGATGCTCGAATCAACACGACGGGAATCGGGCCTCGGTCGATACCGCCCGCGTCGAGAAGGGTTCGGCGTCTCGTCGGCGCCGACGGCGGGCGTTGCGGCAGTGGATCACCGATAAAGGGGTAGGCTGGCGGATAGCTTCCAGTTGGAAACCAGTGGATCGCTTCCGGGCTCCTGCCGACGCGTAGGGACTCAGACGCCATCCGATACTGGGTGGTGAAGGCGAGGATTTCCTGCCACAGCTCCTTGCGAGCTTGCCTCGACGCGGCGTGGACTCTGGGCCTGGGTGAAGTCTTGGGTTCTCTGGTTGGGGGTTCGTGCGGATTCTGACTGAAGATCTTCTCGACACCGGCGACCGGGTTGCCCTCGTGTTTGGCCTTACCTTCATCTTGGATCTCGACGATCAGCTCGGCGATTTTCTGCCGGTAGGCGCCAGGCTCGAGGTGGCGGAAGGCGGGCAGCGGAGCAAGCTCGATGTGGTATCTCGTGGCGAAGTCGTAGGCGTTGATGTCTTCGCCACAGTTGCGAGCGGCATTCTCCTTGGTCTTGTTGAACCACGTGCCTCTCAGCGGCTCACCCCGTAACAGCGGTCCAGCAGCATGGACGCCGGGCCATTGGAGTGGTGACTCGACCAGGCCTTCTTTCACGCCATGGCTGAGCACGTACTTTAACCGAGCCCATTGAGCCTCGGGTTCGTTGGTAACGCGGATCGCGTCGTATCGCCGATGCCAGAAGGCTCCCTTCCACTGGCGGAGCTTGCCGATCTTCCGCGACGCGTTGCCGGCGAAGTGGAACATGAAGCGGCTGAGCTCCTGCTGGTCGTAGACAGCCGCCAAGAGATGGTAGTGGTTGCTGGTGAAGACGCAGGCACAGAGCTCGATCGGCGAGTAGTCCATGGCGCGGCCCAGCAGGCCGACGATGATTTCGTTGAAGCGTCTCGGGTTAGGTGGCGGAACGAGGAGGGCTCGTGCTCCGATCGTTCGGCCGGCGATCTCGACGAGGGTGCCTTGTCCAGTCAGCGGGATGTTGCGCGGGTGTCTTCCCATCGGGTTCTCCATACCGGCGGAGCTGGCGCTCGGTCGGGCCGGAATGGCCCGGCAGCGAGCGCCGGCGACGTTTGCCGGGTCTCAATGGAGACCTAGACGGAAGGCAGGCTGGCGATCTGCCACCAACACCAAGAAACCGGTTGGTAGGAGTGCTCAGTCGGCTTGGAAGACGCCGATGGGGCCAGGCCGGTGAGACCCCGGAGCCCAGCGGCGGCCAGAACGATGCCCGCTAGTTACAAGTGCCAGGCAGGCGTAATTATTGGCCCCTGGCGATGTCGAAAGCGCCGAAGAAAACGATCAACCGAGTTGGCCGATCAACCGAGTTGGCTGGGATCCTCGCAGATAGACCCAGAATGGGATGCTAGGTACTTGGAATGGCAAGCCATACTCGGGCTCAGGTTTCCTGGATTTTTGGCAGCAAGACTTCGCCTAGGCTCGCAGCCAATCTGCGATCGTCGCGCTGACATCGGGATGGATCAGGTAGCCGAGAGCGGCATGGGGATTCGACTTCCCGCCCCGTTTCGCCAGACTGTAGATCTCCTTGTCCCGGATCTTCGTGCCGTGGTAGGACTTCATGCGTCGAAAATCGTTTCTGACGTCTTCGTCCGACGCAATGTAGTCGTCCTCGGCCGCAAAGTTGAACCACTTCCTCACATTCGACGGGTACCTGCGAGGGCCCCTTTCGTCCGCCCCGAAGAGCTTGTTTTGCACAAACTCGGCGCCGAGGGGCGATCCGAGAGTCACCCAGGTGTCCACCACTCCGTTGGGACGCGTTGACCGCCCAGGGATCCAGGAGAACCACCAAAAACAATCGTAAGCCACCATCGTCCCGAGGCTGTGCGAAATGACAAGCACCCTGTCATCGTCCGACATGGCCTTCGCAAGGGTTTCCTTAAAGAGATTCCGGACTTCTTTGCCGAATTCCGCAGATCGATCCCAGAACAGATCCAGGTCCTCTCTCCGCCAGCCGATGAGTTGCACCGGCGCCTCATTGGCATGCGCAATATGAGCGCCATCGATCAAGACGCTGACGACCGCCGTTCTCAGAGAGAGGAAGGTCTCTCTGGGCTCGCACATGGCCTCGTAGGTGTCTTCGTCGAACGAATCCCTTTTGCGATCTTGGAGCTCTTTCAGAGTCTTCTCGCGCTCGGTGGCCAGGTCTGCCAGCAGTCGTTCGTGTTCATTCTCGTCGTTGGGATTGTCCAAGTAGTCCTCAGCGAGGGTCTTCAACGACAAGTCTCCATAGTAGACGAACGACTTCTCGGCATCATTGAAAGCGTTGACCACGTCGCTTCCATGGTCCTCGTGAAGGCCGTGTCGGATGGCCTCGTACCAGAAGTCTCTCAGAATCGATTCTTTAGGTTTCGGTTTGCGGCCGTGGATGAAGATAATGTGATTCCCCATACGATTCCCTTCTTTTTTGGGCCGAAGATTCGCCTCTCTCACGACTCGATCATCAGCTGCCGCCGACGGACCCCGTCCTCGACGAGCCACTCGTCCGGGATAGTTGGACGAAGAAGCGCCAAGTGTGGCGTCCGACCTGCGGGCATAGAGAGTTGGACCGAGCTATATGGCCATCTTCCAATCCCTTCTAGCGGTGGTACCGATCTCGACTCTTGACCTGATACAGCGCAGGAAGGCGCCCTGGCTACCCCATCCACACGCAGAATATCTCCGGCCTTTAGCCGGCAGCGCAGCTCTCGGCTCTGAGTCGATGTCGGCGATCCGTTGCCAGGCACGTTCGGTTCCTGGCCGGGCCTGAATGCCCGGGCGATCCCTTTCTGACGCCGAAGGTGCCGCAAGGGATCAATCCTGAGATCCTCCTCCTGGACCTATATTTGATCCAGCGGCCTGGAATCTGGCCCCAGGTGTTTGTCTGGAAGACTGCCCGGTACGACAAGGTTCCCAGCAGAGTCGACTATAAACAGGTGCAGATCTTCTGCGACGGCGAGGTCATTGCAGACATCGAGGTGGAAGAGGTCCACTAGTCGCGACGCCTGGCAAACACGCTGTGGCTTCGCCGGCCGCACGGATGATAGGCGTGCTCAGTCGGCTCGGATGACGCGGATGGGGTCGATCGCCGCCGCGCGCCGTGCCGGAAAGTAGCTCGCCGCGAGGACGACCGCTAGGAGGCCGCAGCTGGCGACCGCGAGGGTGGTCGGGTCGTTCCCGCGGACACCGAACAGGAGGTGCCCCAGCGCGGCCTGAAGACCTAGGCTCAGGCCGAGCCCGAGAGATAGCCCCAGGGCGCAGAGAGTGAGGCCTCGCTTCAGGACGATTCGGCGCACGTCGCTTGCGCTGGCGCCGAACGCCATGCGGATTCCGAGCTCCTGCGCCCGTTGGGCGACCGAGCTGGAGATGAGCCCGTACACGCCGATAACGCCCAAGAGGAGGGCGATTGCGCTGGCGAGCGTCAGCAGCCGGGTGATGAAGAGGGTGCCTGCCACCGACGGATCGCTCTGCGCTAGGCGCTCGAGAGAGGCGGTGCTGAGAAGGGCCAGGCCGGGGTTGATCTCCCAGATGGCCTCCTGGACCTGCCGGAGGAAGTGGGGGCCCTGGGTGCGGCTATTGCGTATTGCAAAGCTCTGGGACCGCCAGATGAAGAGCTCCTCCTTGCCGGTTCCCTTCCAGAAGGCTCGCGGTGCCAGGGGCCAGTACACCATCGCGGGGCTAGCATGACGGACACCATCGTCGTGCACGTCTGCGGCAACGCCGACGATCTCGTAGTAGAAGGGGGGCTCCGGGCGCGCGGCGAGCTTCTGGCCGAGAGCGCCAGCGGTGGAGCCCCAGTACTTGCGAGCCAGGCTCTCCGAGACCACGACCGCCGGGCGACCTGAACGGACGTCGTGCCAGGAAAGCTCTTCCCCGGCGAGCAGCGGAATCTGCAACGCCCGAAAGAAGTCGCCGCCGATCCATTTGTGCCGCTCGATCTCAGGCCGGTCGGGACCTATGGAGCTCTCCGTGTAGAGCGTATTGACGTTGTTGTTGCCGTCCAGTGGGATGGCCGAACCTACGGCGACCGCGTCGACCCCGGGGATCTCCTCGAGTCGGTGTGCGAGGGTCTCGAACTGACGGGCCACGCTCTCGTGATCCGGAACCTGTTCCGCCGGGATGTTTAGTTGTAGGGTCAGCACGTCCTCCGGAGCACCGAAGCCGGGCTCGACGCCGCGCAGCTCTCGGAAGCTCTGCAGCATCAGCCCAGAGGCAACGAGAAGCACGAGGACGACGGCGATCTGCAGCACGGCCACCGCGCTGCGAAAAGCCTGTGAGCCCTTGTTCGAGGCGACGCGAGTCCCCGTGTGGCGGAGGGCTCGGCCTACGGACTTCATCCGCAACAGCGGCGCGACACCGGCGATCGCCGCGCTGATCAGGGCCAGAGCCAAGACGAACAGAAGCACTCGCGGGCTGAGCGCCGCCTCGCCGAGACGCGGAACGTCGGCCGGCGCCAGTGCGGTGAGACCCCGAAGCCCAGCGGCGGCCAGAACGATGCCGCCCAAGCCCCCAGCGAGGCTGAGCAGCAGAACCTCCTTGAACATCTCCCAACGCACGCGCGCCCGGCTCGCACCGATCGCGGTTCGGACCGCCATGTCGTTGCTCTGTTCGGA
>JBCCGX010000852.1:0-4676 GCA_039029035.1 Acidobacteriota bacterium
ACTGGGCGTTCTCGCCGAGTTGTTGAAGGCCGGCGCCGAGAGTGGTGGCCCGGAAAACTACGATCCGGACTATCCGGCCCCTCTGGTGCCGACGTCAACGCCAAGACCGACGCGGGTGAGAACGCTTTATTCAATGCTTGCACTGTGGACCATGTTCCCGTTGCCCTCTCGCGGCGGATCGTCGCAGCTGGCGGAGACCCAACCAACACCGATCGTTTTGGCCGCCAGGTCGCTGATGTGGTCAAAGTGACCTGGCCTGAAGAGCATGACTGCCGGGTTTACATGGAGAGAGTGATCTCCGAGTTCGAAGCTTCTAGGTGATCGACGGGTGGCAAGACGATCACGCGGTCCGAGCAGGTAACCCCAGCCACAGTGCCTGCGTAAAAGGACTGACGCCTACCAACAGATCAAGGAGATTCCCGTGCGACATGCTGCCGTCCTCCTCCTCGTGGCCTGCCTTGCCGTTCCTGTGCTGGCGGATGAACCTGTCCCCGGCGAGACCTGGATGCGCTACACGGATGTCCGCCAAGCCGGCTTCGACCCAGCCAAGCTGGAGGCGGCCCGCCAGAGCTGGGAGGAGCTTCCATCCTCGGCCTTCATGGTCGTGGCGGACGGTTCGGTGGTCGCTGCCTGGGGCGACGTCAGCCGTCGGTTCATGTGCCATTCGGTGCGCAAGAGCTTCCTCTCGGCGCTCTACGGCATCTACTGGGATCGTGGCGAGGTCGACCTCAACAAGACTCTCTTCGATCTCGGTATCGACGACACCCCCGACCCCCTGCTCGAGGTCGAGCGTCAGGCCAGGATCCTCGATCTCTTGAAGGCGCGTTCCGGGATCTTCCACCCGGCGGCCTATGCCGGCCGGACGGATTCAGCCCCGCGTGGCAGCAAGGGCAGCGGACGCTACTTCGCCTACAACAACTGGGATTTCAACACCCTGGCGACGATTCTCATCGAAGAGACAGGCGAAGATGTTTTCGAGGCCTTCGACCGATACTTCGGCCAAGCCCTGGGCATGGAAGACTGGCGGGTGACCGACGGGTACTACCACTACGAGCGCGACAAGTCGCGTTACCCGGCCTATCCCTTTCGGCTATCGGCGCGCGACGCCGCCCGATTCGGTCTCCTCTTCGCTCGCGAGGGCCTCTGGGGCGGCGAACGAATCCTCTCGAAGCACTGGGTGCGGCGCAGCTCAGCGCTGTATTCGATTGACGACGAGGTCTGGGGGTACGGATTCATGTGGTGGGTCTCCCGCGAGCCGCGGTTCGAGCGGCATGGCATGTACTCCGCGCTCGGTGTTGGCAATCAGATGATCGCGGTGCTGCCGGACAGCGGCTTGGTGATTGTCAATCGGGCCAACACCTACGCCGGCGAGAGGACCCCCGGCGGGCGGCTCCGTGATCTGGTGGCCCAGGTCCTCGACGCCCGGGTCGGCGAGGTCGAGCCACAGCCCTCCCTGGCGCCCCTCGAAGTGGGCGAGCGCGAGGGTGTCACGACGGTCGATGCGGACCGTCTGAAAGAGTTCAGGGGCCGCTGGAACTACCCGGCAGACCCCCTCGACCTGGCCAAGCGCACCTGGGTGCGGCTCGACGTCGGTGATGGCCACCTGGTGAGCTACTCGCCGGTCTCCGGTACCTTCAAGCTCTATCTGCAGCCGGATGACTCTTTCCGTGAGGAGGACAGCCTCGAGGTCTACTATCCGGTCCGCAGCACCGACGGTGCCTTCGGTGGCATCGCCGACGCCGGCTCGATCGTCACTGCCAGTCTCGTGGCGACAGCGTCGGGTCACAGCAAGCGTGGGGCAGAGCTCCTGAAGCTCGTGGCCCAAGACGATAGCCTTGCCGTCGCGACTGGCCGAGCGGTGGTCGAGCTGGTTCGAGGCAAGCCGGAGCGGGCCGAGAAGGCGCTGCGTGAGCTTATCGACGAACGCGGCGCTCGGGCCGTCGAACGCAGCTTGAACTTCGGCGGCTACCAATTCCTGGGCAACGGACTCGGCGAAGCAGCACGGGACGTCTTTGCGCTCAACACCCGCCTCTTCCCGGAGTCCGCTAGAGCCTGGGATAGCCTCGGCGAGGCCCACATGCAACTCGGTGCACACGCCGAAGCGATCCGTTGCTACGAGAAATCACTCACCTACGACGCGGACAACGACAACGCCGCCGCGATGATCGCCAAGATGCGACAGGAGGTGGTTGAGAGCGCGGAGTGAGTCGTTCCGCGAGGGAAGAGGCGATCTCAGGACTGCGTGCGGAGTGCCGCCGTGCCTGAGCACTCTGAGCACTGCAGCGACTTCGCCGTCTGAGGCGAAGCCGCACGAGCAAGCCCTGCGCAGCAGGGCTTCAGGAAGGGCCCTTCAGCAGTAACACAGAGAACCGGTGTTGCAGAACTCGGTGAAGCAGACCGGGGCGAGGGTGCCGCCTACCGCAGCCTTGAGATCCTCTTCCTTGGTGGTGGTGAGGTGCTTCAGGGTCTCGTGGGCCAATACGAGCTTCTTGGTCTGCTTTTTCTTCATGGTCTGACTCCTTGAGTTCGAGATTGCCCGATCGTACTCGGACAGTAGGTCCGACAGCACAGTGACCCAATGGGGGTCTTGGGGCATTATTCCGCTGGTGTTTTCCCCTGGCCAGGCGCCGGGTACCAGCTGTCCGGCATCAGGTACCAATTGCTGGTTGGTGGCGCCAGGTGCCCTCGGCCTCAGACGATCCCATTAGGTCTTCAGCTTGTCTTAGCCATCCTTGTCGGCCCCATCCGAAGTCTCGGGGTCTGATTCCTCGATCGGGTAGAGAGCAATCACCAGCCGGTAGCGGTCCCGTTCAGCGATCGCATCCAGGACCTCGTCTTGGGGAAATCGGGATTCCGATTCTTCGCCCAAGGAGCCGAGGAAGGCCTTGATGCCGCCTTGCAGCTCAGCGACTTCCTGCTCGTCGGCATAGATTTCGAGCGAGGTCAGCAAGGGCTTCGCAGCGTGTCCTTCCCAGTGCTCCGGATCGGCAGAGGTGCGTTCCTCGAGTCGGCGATAGTCGTCGGTCGCCTGCTGAAGGATTTCGGTGCCGAATCCCAGGGTCGCACCGAGATCGAGCTGACTCGGGAGAAGACCCGGATCGACCCGGAATGCCTGCGCCACGGCGCCGTAGTGTTTCTCGAGCGTCCCTCGGTTCTGGCGGGTCGACCGAAGCTCGATCAGGCCAGCCCGCTCGAGGGCATCCACGTGATGATAGAGCTTAGTCGGAGGCTCGCCGAGGAATTGGGCCACCTGCTTGGTGGTGCCTGGCGTGAGGATGAAGGCCTCGAGAAGGCGAACGCGCAGGGGATCGCCGAGGATCTTGAGCTGATCCAGGCTACGGATTGTGTAGGTCGTTAGCCTGGAAGGGGATGGGGAAGAGCTCTTGCTCATGGTCTCGGCACAATAGCATGTTAGACGATTGCTTTATATTCAAACTTTCCTGAATAATAGCCGTATGATGAACCGTGTGCGGCCGAACGGGTGGCTCAGCCGCCCCGAGCAGCATCCAAGGTCAAGTGAAGCTTGGCCTCAGACCGCTAGCCACCATGCTTCCAAGGAGAGTTCTAATGATCCCGACCGAACCCAGCTGGCCCGATCTGATCCTCGTGCTACTGATCGTTCTCTACACCATCTACTGCGCAGCCACTTACCGCCGTACCCGGGAGCAGATGGCTTCAGGAGCCCTGACCCGGGGGCGGGTTTATTGCGAGCTCATCCTTGTGCAATGGACAGCGGTCTTGTCCCTGGCCGGGATTTGGTGGCTCGGCGCTCGCTCCGTGAGTGCTCTCGGCATGGCGGCAGACCTCTCCGCCGGATTCTCGTCTGCTTGGGGCATAGGAGCCTGGTCGGCCAGCGTGCTGACCAGCATCTACCTGCTCTTCAGGATCTGGGCGGTCGGTCGTAGCTCCGAAGCCCGACAGCAGGTTCGAGAGCAATTTGGCGAGGTCGACTTCATTCTCCCGCGCACCCCGGCTCAGTTGAGGGGCTTCAGCGCCGTGGGCCTCACCGCGGGTATTTGCGAAGAGATCCTCTATCGCGGTTTTCTGCTGTGGTGGTTTCAGGCCGCTGTGGGGTTGGGTCTGACTGCAGCAGCGGTCGCCAGTACTTTGGTCTTCGGCCTCGGTCATGCCTATCAGGGTTGGCAGGGGATGATCCGGGCCGGCATGATGGGCGCCCTGCTGATGGCTGTCCGACTGGCGGCTGGTTCCCTTTGGCCAGCGATGGCCCTGCACGCTGCCGTCGATATCTTGATCGGCTGGTTGGCCTATCGAGTGCGGCCAGACGGCGATGGCGCAGACCCCTCTACGCCGTCCGGCTCGCTACGGAGCCTCGAGCCAACTCGGGCCGGTGCTTGACCCTGGGGAGCTGGAAGGTAGAGCTCAAAAGGTGGCCGCCCGGGTTTGATCCCGGGCGCCGTTTCGAACCTGGAAGCGATTCAGCTTGCCGCTTCGACCGCCGCCGGCTTCGGCTTCTTCTCCCGGCGCTCCGGCGCGTTGAAGGCCGGGATACCGGTGATGCTCTCGCCGATCACCAGAGCGTGGATGTCGTGGGTGCCTTCGTAGGTGTAGACCGACTCCAGGTTGAGCATGTGGCGAATCACCGGATAGTCATCGACGATGCCGTTGGCGCCAAGAATCTCCCGCGCCAAGCGAGCGCATTCGCGACCGACCCAGAC
>JBCCGX010000853.1:0-4669 GCA_039029035.1 Acidobacteriota bacterium
GGACTGTGCTCGCAGACCACGGTTTTTGCTGGCCTGGTGCTAGCGCCGGCCGCTGTGTGGCTGTGGCGCGCTCACCTGGGGCAGCGACAGGCCTGGATCCATCTTGCCACCGGTGGCCTGCTCGGCCTCCTGCTGCTCTCTCCGGTGCTCGCGGCGCAGGTCCGGGCGACGTCTGGCGAGCGCTTCGAGCGCTCGATGGAGACGGTTCGCAAGCGGTCGGCGCGCCCGGCCCACTACCTCGAGAGCCCGTGGCCGGAGCTCGTTTCGCTGCCCGGGGTCGAAGTCGCCGAGCGACCGTCGCGACGTGCTTTCTGGCCCGGAGCCCTGAAGATCGGCCTGGCGGCTGTGGCGGTCGTCTGGGGCCTGCGGCGTCGGCGTCTCCGGTCATTGACACTCGCCGCGCTCCTGGTGACAGCCAGCGGCTTCGTCTTGTCCCTCGGTCCCAACTTGCACCTCGGCGGCGTCTCTTTGATCGATGGCCTGCGGCAGATTCCGGGTCTGTCGCAGATCCGTAGCTTTTTCCGCTTCGCTCTCTTCGTCCAGCTCGGAGTCGTTGTCCTGGCCGCCATCGGTCTGGAGCTCGTCCAGCGGCTGGTGCTCCAGCGATGGCGAAGAGCAGCCGGGGGTAGAGCGGCCGGGGCCATCACCTTGGTCCTGGCGATCGTGGTCGCGCTCGAGATGCGCCCCGCCATGGGGCCGATCCAGCCCCTGCCTCCGGCGGACCTCGACCTCCCTTGGCTCGCTTGGATCGTCGAGTCGAGTGAGCCCGACGACGTTTTCGCGTTCGTGCCCTTTCCCGAGGGCCGCACTTCTCGGGAGTATCTCGGAACGGCGCAGTGGATGTACTGGCAGATGCAGCACTGGCGGCCGATGGCCAACGGCTACTCCGGTTTCTTTCCCCAGCACTTCCAGCGTCTGAAGAAGAGCATGGGGGAGTTTCCGTCCGCCAGCTCCCTCCGTTCCCTGCACGAGGCCGGGGTGCGCTACTGTGTCGTGCACCGTGCCTTCCTCGCGGATCCACCTCGCGTTGATCCGCGAGCCGACCTGTGGCTGAGGGCTGTCTTTAGCGACGATCGCCACGCCCTGGATATCTACGCGCTGGAGCCCAGAACTCAGGCGGTGTCGGCACAGGTCGAGCAGACGCCGTAGAGCACCACCTCGTGGCTCTCGAGCTGGAAGCCCTCAGGCGCCAGCTCTGACACCCGATCGGGGCAGCCATCGACGTCGAAGACCTTGTCGCAGGCGCGGCAGCAGAAGTGGTGATGGTGATCCAGGCCCGTGAGCTCGTAGCGGTTGGGCGCGCCCGGTAACTCCACTGGCTGGATGACCCCGTCACGCAGAAACTTCTTGACCGTGCGGTAGACCGTGGCGATGCCCAGGCCAGGCGCCGTCTCGAGGGCCAGATCGAGGATCTCCTGGGGGCCCAGTGGACGAGGATTGTCCTCGAAAGCCTTGCGGATCGCGTCGCGTTGTTGAGTTCGCCGAGTCTGCATCATCATCCCTCTGCTCAGGATCATGTTATCAGCTCAGCAGCCGCGACCGAAGCCCTCGGGACTCAGTCGATAGCGAACGACTGCAGCTCGACCGGCACGATGGTCTCGAAGTCGTAGATCACGTCGAAGGTCGGGGGCGGCGGGCCATCGGTCGTTGGACCGGTGGCGGGTGGTGGCGGTGGCGGGGACGCCACGGTGGCGATACGGAAATCGTCAACAGCACCGTCGAATCCCGTCCAGCCGGAGCCAGCTTTGAGAAAGATGCCGGCGAGTAGGCCGGTCGGAATAGCAACATTCGGGTAGTTGGAGAGGATCGTTGACCAGTCGCAAGGGCTGCCCTGAGTGCAAAGGATCGCCTGGGTTGCGCCTCCGACAATCGGATCCCGGGTCGACCACCAGCGAGCCGAGGCATCGAGGGCATTCCAGGCCTGCCAGGTGTTGGTCAGCACCGTCACCGAGGGTACGATGTTCGACGGTTCGAAGACTAATCGACCTTGGAAGGCGGTCGAGGCGTCAGTGTCGTCGTAGTCGACGCTGAACTGCAGCGAGATCGCCTGAGGGGAGATGTTCTGGTAGGTCGAGTAGCTCAGAGCGGTCAGGTCTCCCAGACGAGTGCCTTCATGGTTCTGCGTGCCGATGAGGATGCCCTCGGCCGGTATGGCCACAGCCAGATGAGCGCTGCCTGATCCCCGCGGCGGCGTACCGGGGCCGACGACGAAGTCATTGGGCAGTAGTGCTTGGGCGATATCGTCGAAGAAGGCCCAGCCATTGGCATTGTTCTCATCGACCGTGATGACGGTTGGCTGGGCGTCCACGGCAGGCGGTTCCAAGGCGAGCATGGCGACCATCAAGAGTGGCCCCAGGGTCGATTGGCGTAGAAGTCGGGGTTTCAGCCGGCTAACGGCACGATGATTGGCGGCGAACTGCATGGTAAGGGCTCCTCCTACTCTCGATTCTGAGAGATAATCTGAGATTCATGTCAGCCGAATCTTACACTGGTGTTCAGACTCTCATTTGGCCCCGATGCGCATCGTTTCTCTCTGTCCCAGCGTGACCGAATTGGTGTTCGATCTGGGGTGCGGCGCCGACTTGATCGGCATCACTCGCTATTGCACTCATCCGCCGGCCGAAGTCGAAGCCATAGAGGCAATCGGCGGGACCAAGAGTCCGAAGATCGAGCGCATCGTCGAGCTGCGACCCGACGTCGTCTTGTTGAACGAGGAAGAGAATCGCCGCGAGGACGCCGAAGCCTTGGCCGAAGCCGGTGTCCATTGCCATGTCAGCTTCCCTCGGACGATTGCCGACACCGCCGCCATGGTACGTTCGATCGGCGCCGAGCTCGAACGTCGACCGGCGAGTGAAGCGATTGCCCGCGATATCGAGGTGCGAAGCGAGCGGGTCCGGCGCGCCGCCGCGGAGCGCGCTGCGGTGCGCTGGGCCTACCTCATCTGGCGCAAACCGTGGATGGCGGCCAACTCGGACACCTTCATCGACGCCCTGCTTTCCCTGGCCGGTGGCGAGAACGTTTTCGGCGCCGTCCCTGAGCGCTACCCCGAGATCTCTGCCGGCGAACTGGCGGCCGCCGAGGCCGATGTCATCCTACTGGCGACCGAGCCTTTCCCGTTCGCGCCCGAACATCTCGACGAGCTGGCCACAGCCACCGGCCTACCGCCAGAGCGCTTCCGCATCGTCGATGGACGGCTCTTGTCGTGGCATGGCTCCTGTACGCCGGCCGGAATCGACTATGCCGAGGAGGTGATCCTCACCACGCCGTCTCGAGCAGCGCTTCCGGGCTGACGTCGGCGAGCTTTGCGTGGCCGCTGAGCAGGGTGGTGAGCTCGAGCTCGGCGATCAGGTTGCGCAGTACTTCGCGCACGCCACTCTCGCCATCGATGGCGAGGCCGAAGGCGAAGGGGCGGCCGATCCCTACTGCGCTGGCACCCAGGGCCACCGCTTTGAAAATGTCGGCACCTCCGCGGATCCCGCTGTCGAGGATGACCGGGACGCGGCCGTCGACGGCTTCGAGGATGGACGGCAAGGCCTCGAAGGCGCCGATCGCGCCATCGACCTGGCGACCCCCATGGTTGGAGACATAGAGGCCATCGACCCCGTGGTCGAGGGCCCTTCGCGCGTCGTCCGGATCGAGGATGCCCTTGAGCAGGATCGGCAAGCGGGTGTGCTCACGCAGCCAAGGGAGATCGTCCCAGCGCAGCGAGGGCCGGGAGTAGGTGGCCATGAAACGCCGCACGGCTCGCATCGGCCGGCTCGAGAGTTTGTCGCCGAGGCTGCCCGGGTAGCGTCGCTTCTGGGCCAGCAGAGTAGCGAGGCTGGCGAGGCTCAGGGGCGGCTTGGGTGGTGTACTCGCGCTGTTCAGGGGCTGGTCGAGCTTGCTACGGAACACCGGATCGGACAGATATTGCGCCAGTCCCATGCCGCGCAGAAAGGGGAGCGAGCCGAGGTCCAGGTCACGCGGGCGCCAGCCGAGGATCGAGGTGTCGAGCGTGATGACCAGGGCCTCGCAACCGCAGGATTCGGCGCGCTCCAAGAAGCTTACTACCAGATCGTCGTCCGAGCTCCAATAGAGCTGGAACCAGCGCCGGGCGTTGCCCATGGCTCGCGAGCAAGCTTCCATCGTCACCGATGCTTGGTTGGAGAAGACCATGGGTACGTCTTCCGCCGCCGCTGCCCGGGCAACCGCCAGGTCCGCTTCGGGGTGGAAGAGCTCCAGCACACCTACCGGCGAAAGCACCAACGGCAAGGGCCATCGCCGGCCAAAGATCTCCACTGACAAATCGACCTCGGTAATGCCAGCCAGCATCCGCGGGACGATCCGCCAGCGTTCGAAGGCCCGGCGATTGCGCCGCGCCGTGCTTTCGCTGCCAGCGCTGCCGCCAATATAGGCCCACGCCTCAGGCGACATCCGCTGCTCGGCCTCGAGCTTCAGCTCGGCCGCCGCCACGGGCACGGAGGGCCGCTGACCGCCGACTCCGCGGGTGAAGATCTCGGTCATGCGTCGCCGGCCATGGCCGGGGTTCTCGGGTGGCTTCAAGACAACGCTCTCCTCGGCTGGCGCCCAGCGCATCACCCACGCTCGGCGTTGGTGGCTCGAAACGACGATCGGAAGGCGATTTTAACTCGCCTCGAACCAGCGACGAAGCCTGGAGCCAAAGGCCGCA
>JBCCGX010000854.1:0-4668 GCA_039029035.1 Acidobacteriota bacterium
GAAGTTGAACCCGCCGTAAGGGTCGATCTTTTCTTCGTCGACCGTCACCTCGATATCCGGCTCGAAGCGCTCGATGTCGGCCATCGTCGCCGGCTCGCTGGCGATCTGAACCGGTACCGGCTCAGAGATCGGCTCCTCGACATCGGTCATGTAGAGATCGAAGCGCCCTTTCCAATAGCCGTTGTAGACCAAGCGCTCGCCGCCTTCCGGCAGTGGCAGCACGGTGGGACGGTCACAGGCGGTGACGGCGTTGGTGTACTGGGTGATCTCCTTCTTGTCGAGATCGAGCCCGTAGATGTTGTCCGAGCCGGTGCGATCCGAGGTGAAGTAGATTCGGTTGCCCTCAGGCGAGTAGACCGGCTCCTTGTTGTTGAACTCACCAGTGGTCAGCTGGTACCGCTGCGTGAGGTCGGCGGTGCTGGCGCGAAAGATCTGTGCGTTCTCGCCCACGAACGAGGTATAGGTCAGCCACCGGCCATCAGGCGAGAAGGTCGGCGTCGCGTCGAAGAACTCGTCGTTGGTCAGGTTGGTGATCTCGAGCGAATCGATGTCGATCGAGAAGATGTCGGATTGGCCACCGAGGTTGCCGGAGAAGACGATCGACCGGCCATCGGGATGGTAATACGGCGAGCGCTGCTGCTCGACTTCCATGTCGACGATCTTGCTGAGGCCACCCCGCAGGACGTCGATCAGGATGAGGCTGAAGCCAGCCTCGCGGCGGGCAAAGGCCGCGATGTAGTTGCCGTCGGGCGAGAAGGCCAAATCGGAGCCGAGCTGGCGGTTGTTGGTGATCGAGATATTGCGGATCTGGCGATCGAAACCTTTGGTCAGGGTCTTGATCCGGCGCCGCTTGGGGGCGTCGAAAAGGGAGACGTCGATCTCGCCCTTGTCGGTCGTGACGGAGGCCACCAGATCACCCGAAGGCGACGCCACGGGCGAGAACTCCTGGCCACCGAAGGTCCCTGGCTCGAGGCGAAAGGGCTTACCGAAGTCACCCGGCTCACCGGTCTCGAGCAGGGTCGGCAGGTACTTCTTGCGCGCCCAACGACGGAACTCGGCGTCGAAGTCTTCGACGTCCATGCGGAAGGTACGCTCGATCGCCTTGCCGATGCGCGAGCCCAGGGTGTTGCGGAACTCGTAGATCAAATCGAGCACCGCTTCTTTACCCCAGCGTTCTTCGATGTAGTCGAAGACCGCGTGGCCAAAGCGATATGCGAAGAAGCCACCACCCAGGACCTGGACCGAAGGGATGTTGTCGTTGACCACCGCGTCGACCATGAACTTGCGGTCCGACGGGCCTTCGTCGTCACCGAAGTAGCTCGCCATGCCCTCCATAAACCACTGTGGCGGCTGGCCGCGCAAGCCGGCGCCGAGCTTGCCGCGCGACAGCAGGTGGTATTGGAAAATGTGGGTCAGCTCGTGCTTGATCAGAGCCATCAGTTGCGGATCGGGTAGGTCGAGCGGCAGCACCATGCGGAAGCGGTTGGAGGTGGCAAACGCGCCGACACCTTCCGGGATACCGTTGAGAATGATGTTGTTCTGCAGGAACGCCGAATGGGTCGCATAGCCGATCAGCGGCGTTGGCTCCTGGATCTGGTAGTCGAAGGTACGCGAGAGCTCGTCATAAGCACTCTCCGCGAAGGAGGCCAGCTTCTCGAGCAGCGGCGCCTCGGTCTCGTAGTAGTAGATGTCGAAATGCTGCGAGTGGTAGATCTTCCATTCGAACTCGCGATACTGGATCTTGTTCTTGCCGAAGGCGCCGAACTGACCGCTGGCCGGCGCGGTGGCGAGCAGCAACGCACTGATCGCGAGAGCGGCTATCTTGATCCCTTGATTCGGGGATCGATCCATGGAAGATGTCGCGCCAGCGGCGCACAAACTCGACCGGGGGCTGTGGACTCGGGTCACGGGGACCTCCTTTGGCTTATTCATTTCCGCGCCTGCTTGTCGTCAAAGGGCGGCCTGGAGAGCTTCAGTCCGAAAACAGAATGCGCGTCGCTTCGACCTGCTTCTGAGCGAAGATGCCGATGATCCGATCCTCTAGCGAGTAGAGGTTTTGGAACATACCGACCAGCGGATCGGCACTTTCGCCCTCGTATTGCTTGAAGTCCTTGAAATTGTCCGAGTAGAGCAGCTCGCCGGTCTGCCCGTCGTAGACCTGCATGACGATGTCGTACTCAAAGCCCGTTTCTTCGATCAGCACCTGGCGCTGGTAGACCTTGCCGTCGAAAGGCGAGACGTACTCTTCTCGGCGGTAGCCACTGCGATCCTGGATGTCGAAATCGAGGCTGCCCGCCATGATCAGGTCGGCCTGGAGCTTCTCACCGAGAGCGCGCCAAAAATCCTTGTCGCGGCTCAGCATGTCGAGATCATAGGTCGGGTAGTTGAGCACGCCCATCTCGATGACCTTGAGGTCCGTCTCGCGACGCACCAGCTTGAAGATGTAGCGCTCGAACTCGTCCTGCACATCGATATCGCGCCCTGGAATCCGTCCTTCGCCTTCGCGGCTGACCATAATGAAGGGTGCCGGGGCAATCGTCTTGCGGCCGGTGAGATCGAGCCGTGCCCGCACCGGCAGGGTGAGCTTGACCTCGGTCGAGGTGGCCACGGCAGGTGGTACGAAAGCAGGGGCGGTAAGCATCGCGAGCAGGATCCACGGACCGACTCTGCGACCACTGATCTTGTCGTGCTTTCTGGCGTTCATGGGGTAACTCCTAAGGCCGCAATTCGGGTCTTGCCGGACGGAAGTCGGTCCGACGACGCCGCATTGGACGGTGATTGGCAAGAGATGGAGCCTCGTTCGGGTGGGGTCTTCGCGAGAGGTCGGCGTCTTCGCAAGAGGTCAGCTGCGTCCTCACGGTCGAGCGGCTCATGAGCCAGCCGGCCGGATGACCGAGCCTTGGCCCACCTCTTTCTTGTCTTCCGCCGGTTTGAAGGCACGATAAAACTCGACGAAGCGCGAGTAGTTGCGTTTCAGGTCCTTGTTGGTCGGGTCCGACTTGATGGCGTCTTGATAGTAGTCCAGGGCTTTCTCGAAGTTGCCCAGGGCCTCGTAGGCCACCGCCATGTTGTTGAGCACACGAGAATCGCCGGGCCGTAGCCGATGGGCCTGCTTGAAGCGGAACAATGCCTCGCTCCACAAGCCGCGCTGGGCCATCTTGACACCGAAGTTCAGCTGTTCGGTTCGGCTGTCGGGCGCCTTTTTCGCGCCGTATAGAAAGATGACCATCAAACAGGTCATCGCGACCATCAAGACCTTGTTGGGGTGCCGTTTCATCGAGAATCTCTCTTTCGAGGCGGGGCCGTTTCCAGGATTTGCGCCGCGGCAGCCTGCCCACAGCGCCAACCTTCTCGTCGGTGTTCGCATCGTTGCCGCGGAGGCTGGCTGACGAGGAGGCAGAGCCTTCGGGAAAGACGGCGCTCGGGGACAAAACACCCGTATCGAGCGTCGTTCTCCACCATGCCGCGGTGCCCTTTGATGGGTGTTTCGACAAGGCTTGCTCGAGCTCTTCGGACAACCGTCTCCTCGTAGCGATGCGGACCTCCGAGAAGTATATACGACACCGCTTGGGGCTGGATTTCTCAAAAACCACGGCTCGTCCCGGCTCCTGTCCTGTCCAGCCCAAGGCTTTCACCTTGGAAAAGTTTTTTCCCGTCGGCTGAAAAATCGGCCGACGTTTTGACGTCTTTCATCAACTGACATCTGTAGCAACTCGGATGCCAGGTGCCTGGATGGCAGGTGCCGCGCACCGGAAAGCCAGGTACTAACTCAGGTGCCTTGCACCCGCGACCGTGCTGTTTGAAGGAGGACATCGTATGACTCATCGCGAGCTGTTGATCGCCTTGGCCGCAACCGAACGGATCCACCGCACCGCCCTATGCCGCCTGGCGGCCGACCCGGATGCCTGGCAGCACTTGTCGGTTGGCCAGTCGCTAGAGCCAACCGCCTGCCGCCTGGGCGTGCCGACCAAGCAACTGCGACGAGCCCTGGAGATTCGGAATCAGGCGCCGCGACTGGCGGCGCGTGAGGTGCGGCGCGCCGAGCGCCGCGACTGTCGCTTGATCACTCGCTTCGACGAAGCCTATCCGTCCGCCTTGCTCGATCTGCATCTGCCACCGCCGCTGCTCTACTGCCGCGGCAGCCTGTCGGATCAGCCGGCGATCGCCATGGTCGGCTCGCGACGCATGGACGACTACGGCAAGAGGGCTGCTCGACTTTTCGCCGAGCGCCTGGCTGGCGCCGGCGTGACCGTGGTCTCGGGCTTCGCCCGCGGCATCGACACCACGGCCCACCGAGCGGCCCTCGACGCCGGGGGCTCGACCGTTGCCGTTCTCGGCTGCGGCATCGACATCGACTACCCGAGCGGCAACGCACCGCTAGCGGCCGAGATTCGACACCACGGCGCCATCCTCAGCGAGTTTCCCTTCGGTTGCGAGCCCCGGGCCTGGCGCTTCCCGGTCCGCAATCGGGTCATTGCGGCCCTGTCCCTCGGCACCCTGGTCATCCAGGCGGCAATCAAGTCCGGCTCGCTGATTACCGCCCACCACGCCCTCGACCTCGGGCGCGACGTCTACGCCGTTCCGGGGCGCATCTTCGACCCGAGCGCCGCCGGCACCAACGCCCTGATCGCCGACGGCGCCCTGCCGGCGCACCGTCCGCGCGACATC
>JBCCGX010000855.1:0-4663 GCA_039029035.1 Acidobacteriota bacterium
AGCAGCTCACTCTCTGCCCCCGCGGCCTCCTGCGGGGCCGGTACGGGTGCCGGACCGAGAGCATGCACCAGCACAGCGAGCAGGCAGAAGAGCATGGCCACGGCGAGGAGGCCGGCAAACAGGCCCATCTCCGGCGTGTCACGGACCTGCAAGCCGGCGCTCATCCGATCCCACGACAGGGCGGGCCGGTGCCACGATGCCACCGCGGATCTCAAAACTCGGCTCGGACTTGCAGGCCGAAGCTACGGCCAGGGCTGGTGTAGCGGTCGAGGGTCGCCGAGCCCTCCGATTGACCGCGGGCGAAGGCCCATTGCCAGTAGGTCTCGTCGGTGAGGTTCCACCCCGAGAGCTGTAAAGTGAACCGCTCGTTGAGCCTCAGCCAGGCCGCCACGTCGAAGACCTCGTAGCTCGGGGTGCGGAATTGAGTCGAGCCCGAAGGGAGATCCTCGTCGTCCTTGGACTGCACCAGCGTGGCCGTCGCCTCGACACCCCAGCTTCGGCCCGGCGCGTAGCGCAGGCCGGCGACGAAACGCGGCGGTGCGATCGACTCCAAGGGCTCGTCGTCGGTCACGTTGTCTCCCTCGGTGTCGCTGTAGGCGCCGCGCAAGCGCCAGGCCTGGCCGAAGCGCACATCGCCGGCGAGCTCGAAGCCGGAGATTTCGACCTCATTGATGTTCTGCGGCTGGAACTCCACCAGAAAGACGGCGGGATTGAAGCCCAGGAACACCGTTTCGATGAAATCGTCATACGTGTTGTCGAAGGCAGTAATGCTGAAGCTGCCTCGGGCGAAGCTGCCGCGCAGGCCAAGCTCGAAGTTGTCGCTGGTCTCGGGCTCGAGCTCCGCATTGGGCAAGGTGCGGTAGCCCCCGGCGGGATTGGTGAAGCCGTTGTTGACGGCGCTCATCGGCGGTGCGCGGAAGCCCCTGGCGTATTGGCCGAAGAGTGAGATGTCCTCGCTCAAAGCGACCACAACACCGAGCTTTGGCGACACCGCTTCGTCGGTGATCGCCACGGCTTCCGGCTGCCCAGGGTTGCCGGAAAGAAAGATCACATCGTCCTCGTCTGGGTCGAGATCGAAGCGGTCGAAGCGCAGACCCGGGATGAGCCGCACCCGGCCGTCGCCGAAGCTCAGCTCGCCTTGCGCGAAGAGGCCGAGCTCTTCGACCTCGCTCTCCGGAAAGTACTTGGTGGGGAAGGTCAGGCTCGTCGGCACTGGAATCCCGCTGCCAATGACAAACTCTGTCCTGTCACGAAGGCCGTCGAAGTTGTCGCGGCGCAGCAGCAGCCCGTAGGTCAGGGACTGGTCTCCCTGGCTGCCGAACGCCTTGCGCACCTCGGCCTCGAGCCCGAAGGTCTCCTGGTCGAAGCTCACCAGACCGTCGCGCTGCGACTGGCCGAGGAAGCCTTGGCGCACCGAATCGGTGATCTGCTCGGTGTCGGCTTCCTGCAGGTAGGCGCGCCAGATCAGTGAATCGGCGAGCGCGGACGAGAGCACCAGGCTCTGTTCGAGGCTGATCCGTTGGCGGTTCTGAGTGTCGACCGAATCCGAATCGAGCACCGCCGAGCTGAACGGCGAAGCGGGCGCTCGGGCGCTGAAGCGCTCGGTCTCAGACTCGCCTTCGAACCACTCGAAGGCGATCTCGAAGCGCGAGCCACTGTCCGCATCACGACCGATCTTGAGCAGCAGGTTATCCTGCTGACGATCGATCGGGTTGGGCGACGTACGGGTGAAATCCTCGCTGTTGACGTCGCCCTGATTGTCGAGCTCTTCGCCGTCGCGATGGGTAAAGACCACCGAGCCCTGCCAGCGGTCGTTGCCGCGGGCATAGGTCAACGACTCGGAGAGCTCGCCAGCCCGGTCGTCGAAGCCGACTCGTAGGCCCAGATACTGATTGCCGTCGCCGAGGTAGCTGCGCGGCCCGCGAGTGACGAGGGAGACGACCCCACCCAGGGCGTCGCTGCCATAGAGCGCCGAGCCGGCGCTGCGAACGATCTCGGCACTCTCCAAGGTGTCGAGATCGAGGCTGTATTGGGTGACGCTGAACGGGCCGAAATCGAATTGTTCGGCGGTCGGAATGCCGTCGATCTGGGTGAGCACCCGGTTGCCGCCGATGCCGCGGATGTTGAAGCCGCTGGTGCCGAGGCGGGTCAGATCGCCTTCGACATAGACCCCCGGCGTGAAGCGCACCAGGTCCGTCACGTTGGTGTAGCCGAGCTCGCTGATCTCGTCCGAGCTGATGACATCGATCTGTCCCGGCGTGTCCTTGATCGTGCGCTCGGAGCGTGTTGCGGCGACCGTCACGGTCTCGGCGAACGTGGTCGACGGATAGGTTGTCGCCTCGGCTTCTGTCTCGGCCGCGTCGGCTTCCGCGGCGGCCGACTCTTCAGCAGGCAGGTCGGAGGTCATCATCAGACTGACGGCCAGGGTCAGGAGGAGAGCCAGACGCAGCCCGTGGGCTGCCGTCAGAGAACGAAGCATGTATAGTTCCTTTCGTGGCTAGGCCACCGGTTCTGCCGGTGACTTGGTCCATGTTTGGCGGCGGCCCGCGCTCCGCCCGAGCACATGCGGGTCGTCGCCGTCCTAATCTGATCTCGTTGCAAAACGATCGCTGTTTATTGATGCCTCAGGTCTTTACTCCGTATTTTCTGAGATTCAGTCTCAATAAATGGTCGCAAGACGTTGAGTGAGTACGCGCAAATCTTATTGAGACATTATCTCAAGCGGGTGTGTACCATACTGGACCAATTGGGTCCTGATTGTCAACCGCCTTGTGATCGTGTCCGTTGACCCTGTCGGCACCGATCGACATACTCGGGCGCCAAGATCATTCGAGGTCAGCGCTTTGCGGGCCTGTAAGTCAGTCGAAACGGGCAGCCCGTCCGGGCTGTGGCAAAGGAGAGTTCCATGCGTTATTCGCTCTGGGCGGTCGTATCTATCTTGCTGTGGCTCGCGCCAGTCCAAGCTGCTCAGGCAGAGATCACCCTCGAGGCGCCCCAAGAGATCGCAGCCGGCGACATGTTCGAAGTGCATTGGAGCGGCGATGCCGATCCGCAAGATTTCGTGACGCTGGTAGAGAGGGACATGGCCGAAGGCGGATACGGCCCCTACCACTATGCCAAGGAGACAACGCTTCGATTCGTCGCGCCGGACGATCCTGGGACCTACGAGATCCGATTTCTTTCGAAAGAAACCTCGTATCCCACCCTCGCCCGGCGAACGATCACTGTCACGCCGGTCAGCGCCAGCCTGCAAGGGCCCTCCAGCGTCGAGTCCGGCGGCACGATCGAGATCGGCTGGGAAGGGCCTGGGCACGATCGCGACTTCGTCACCGTGGTCGAGGTCGGGACTCCGGAGCAGAAGTACGGCCCCTATCGATACACGAAAACGGGCAATCCGGTGAAGATTACGGTGCCGGAGAAGGCCGGCGCCTACGAGGCGCGTTATCTCACCGGGCAGAAGTACTACACCCTGGCCCGACACCCGTTCGAGGTCACCGGCGTCTCTGCCTCGATCGAGGGTCCGGCGAGCGCTACTGAAGGATCGACCTTCGAGGTGCGATTCGAGGGCACTGGCAACACCCGCGACTTCATCACCATCGTGGCGGCCGGGACGGCCGAGGGGCAGTACGGCAACTATGCCTATGCCAAAGGTGAGTCGGTGGAGCTCCGGGCGCCGGAGGCGCCGGGTGACTACGAGATCCGCTACTTGACGGCCCGGGAGTACAGCACTCTGGCCAGCCAGCCAATCACCGTCGGGGCTGCCGGCGCCAGTCTGAAGGGGCCGGCTGAGGTGCGGGGTGGCGAGGTGTTTCCTGTCGAGTGGTCGGGCATCGGCAACGATCACGACTACATCACCATCGTCGAGCCAACCGCAGGGCCGGGAGATTATGGCGAGTATGCCTACGTCCGCCAGGGCAATCCGGTCAGCCTCCTGGCGCCGCTCGAGCCGGGTGACTACGAGCTCAGGTACGCCATGGGGTCGTCGCGCAAGACCCTCGCGCGGCAGGCGATCCGGGTGACCGAGCCCGCATCGCGCCCCGGCGAGCTGCGGGTGGTCGACTCCACCGTCGGCGAGAGGGTCGCACTGGCCCAGGGCGCGGCGGTCGAGCTCATCCTCGATGCCTCCGGCAGCATGCTGAAGCGTCAGGATGGGGCGCGACGGATCGACATCGCCAAGACCGTGCTGTCGGGCCTGGTGGAAGACGCCTTGCCGCCCGGCACGCCGTTTGCGCTGCGGGTCTTCGGCCATCGCGAAGCCGACTCGTGCCGCACGGATCTGGAGATTGCCCTCTCACCTCTGGCCGCTGCCACGGCGACGGATCGTATCGCCGCCATCGAGGCAAAAAACCTGGCCAAGACGCCCATCGCCAGATCTCTGGAACTGGTGGCGCAGGACCTGGCCGGCACGGAGGGCCCCTCGGTGATCGTTCTCGTCACCGACGGCGAGGAGACCTGCGGCGGTGATCCGGCCGCCGCGGTGCAGGCCCTTCGCGACCGTGGTTTCGACGTGCGAGTGAACATCGTCGGCTTCGCCATCGACGATGACGAACTCGAAGCCAGCTTCCAGTCTTGGGCCGATCTCGGCGGCGGCAAATACTACGATTCGGGCGGTGCCGACGATCTCGAAGCGTCGCTGCGCGAGTCCCTGCGCGCCGCCTTCGAG
>JBCCGX010000856.1:0-4654 GCA_039029035.1 Acidobacteriota bacterium
CTCCGCTAGCGGCCGTAGCAGGGGGAAGAGGATCACGTCACGGATCGACTGGCAATCGGTGAACAGCATGGTCAGGCGATCGATGCCCAGCCCCAGCCCCCCGGCCGGTGGCATGCCGTGGGCCAGGGCGCGGACATAGTCGTCATCGAAGACGTGCGCCTCCGCATCGCCGGCATCGCGATCCTCCATCTGATTGCGGAAGCGCTCGGCCTGAACGTCCGGGTCGTTGAGCTCGGAGAAGGCGTTGACCAACTCCATACCGCCGAGGTAGAGCTCGAAGCGCTCGGTAAAGCGCGGATCGTCCGGTCGCTGCTTGGAGAACGGCGAGACGTCTACCGGGTGGTCGGTGATGAACACCGGTGAAGGTAAGTGCTCTTCGGCCACCGCCTCGAACAGCTCCTGGAGCAGATTGCCGTAACGCCGTGCCGCAGGCAGCGGCAGATCGCGCCGGGTCAGCTCGCCTTCGATCCCTTCGGCGGTTTCGAGCGCCGCGCGGTCGACACCGCCGAACTTGGCCGTCGCCTCCAGCATGCTGTAGCGCGACCACGGCCGCCGCAGCTCGATCGTCTCGCCCTGCCAGGAGAGCTCGGTGCCGCCGAGGATCTCTTCCGCCAAGCTGACGATGAGCTCCTCGGTGAGATCCATCACCGCCTGGTAGTCAGCGTAGGCCCAGTAGAACTCGAGCATAGTGAACTCGGGATTGTGCCGGGTGGAAATGCCTTCGTTACGGAAGTTGCGGTTGATCTCGTAGACCCGCGGGATGCCGCCGACCAGGAGGCGCTTCAGATAGAGCTCCGGCGCGATGCGCAGGTAGAGGTCGAGATCGAGAGTGTTGTGATGGGTGACGAAAGGCTTGGCCGCAGCGCCGCCGGGCAGCGGCTGCATCATCGGCGTTTCGACCTCGAGAAAATCGCGCTCGTCCAGGAAGCGACGGATACCGCGCACCAACCGCGCCCGGGTCTCGAACACCGCCCGTGATGCAGGGTTGGATAGGAGGTCGAGATAGCGATAGCGATAACGCGCTTCGACGTCCTTCAGGCCACTCCACTTTTCCGGCAGCGGACGCAGCGCCTTGGCCAGAAGGGTGACCTCGGCCCCCCGCAGGCTGAGCTCGCCCATGCGGGTACGCATCAAGGTGCCGCGCACCCCGACCAGATCTCCGAGATCGAAACCGATGACGAGATTCCAGTCGGCCTCGGGCAGATCGTTCTTGCGCAGGAAGAGCTGCAGCTTGGTGCGGCCGTCGTGCAGATCGGCGAACACCAGCTTGCCCTGGCGCCGCACGGCGGTGATGCGGCCGGGCACGCGCAGCTCGAGGGCCAACTCCTCGAGCTCTTCGGCGGTCTTGTCATCGTAACTCTGCCGGACGCCGGAGACCTCGAGATCGAAGTCGAAACGATGGGGGTAGAGCTCGACGCCTGAGGCTTCGAGGTCGTCACGCTTCTGGCGCCGGTTCTGGATCTGGGTTTCGAGCTCGGACATGGCTTGGTTCTCCCTGCAGTCGCGCAGCGGAAGATATCCGAATTCAGCCGGACTCACCAGCATGGATGTGTGCTGCAGGAGTCCTCGCAAGCACGACAATCCGGTTACACTCTCATCATGTCCGGCGCTATGTCTGATTCTCCCGCAACGCTCTACCTCGATACCGCCTCGCCGCAGGTCAGCGTGGCGATCGCCGACCCGGCGCACGGAGGTGTCGAGGCCACTGTGCTGGCCCAGCGTACGATCGAGCTGCGACGCTCGTCGGAGCATCTCCTACGGGTGATCGAAGAGGCGCTGGAGGAAGCACAGCGCACCCAGCGCGACCTGACAGGTGTCGTGGCGCTGCAGGGTCCCGGCAGCTTTACCGGCCTGCGCATCGGCCTGGCGACCGCCCTCGGCTTGCACCAGGCCCTGGCCATTCGCGCCACCGCGCTGCCGACCCTGTCGGTCCTCGCCGCGGCTGCGGGCCCCGGGCCGGGCGATCTCGTCGCCGCGGTCGACGCGATTCGCGGTGAATGGGCGATTCGGACGTTCAACGCCATGCAAGGTCTGGACGCGACAGGTCCGAACACCGCAGGTCCGCACGCAGCACAGCCCGAGCGCTTGTCGGCCGCCGAGCTCCTCCAGCGGTCGCCGGAACGCATCGTCGGCTTTGGAGTCACGGCCCTCGCCGAGGTGCCCGGCTGGCCGGAGCGCGGGATCGAGCTCATCGAGCCGCCCCCGCTGGCGCCGGTCGCGGCGCGGCACCTGACGCCCGAGACCATCGACTGGGATCCGGCCCGTCTCACCGCACCAATCTACTTCCGCCCGCCGGCCGTGACTCCACCCAAGAAGCGACGCTAGGCCTTCTTGCCCACTGATGCATCGGGTGCTATGATTCAAAAATTCAGATGCTCAGATTTCTGAACACGGCCCCTTGCTCCCCGCCTCGGCCGCTCAGTTTCGAGGTGCGAGGAGCCGGCGCACCGTGGCGTTGCCGCAGGCCGGCGACGGTCGGATCACTAAGCAGCGACGCCGAGCTCGGCGTCGGCTCGACTCGTGTGATCCGGACCCCTCGGCCGGCCACCCCTACCCCACCTCAAGTTGGGCGAAGCCCCAAGGAGGACGTGCATGTCGCAGATCGATCACGGAACGGAGGAGCTGATTGAGACCGATGACGCATTCCGCAGCTTGTACGAGGAGCATCAGAAGTACAAGCAGCGGCTAGTCGACATCCGGTTGAAGAACCTCCTGTCCGAGGAAGACGAGATCGAAATCAAGCGCATCAAACTCCACAAACTGAGCCTCAAAGACCGAATGCAAGCCATACTGCACGAACACTCGCGGGCCCCCGCCGCTGTCTAGGCCTCGTCGGCGGAAATGCCGCTACACATTCGTTCGTGAGGCGCCGCGTCCACAAGGCTTGCGAGCGAGGCATAGTGGGGCTCTGGCGCAGGGAGCCTAACGCAGTGGACGGGGATGCATCGCGAGCGAGGTGTGGTGGTATTTCTGCCGACGAGGACTGGAAACAGGCCCGTTGCGGAGCAGCCTTCTCCGCAGCCTTGGGGTATCGCGGGCGCGCCCCGCGATAATATGGTGTACTGTGCAGGTCTCTGGTCCACACTGTTGCTGAGACCCGCTGCTGTCACAGAGCCGCTGTCACGTGCCAGTGCCGCTGCTACGTGCCAGTGACCCAGTGCCGCTGACATAGTGCCAGTGACACGTTGCCGCTGACGACTCACCGCTTCGACCCCGCTGCTCAAAGCCTATGACATTCGCCCGAGAAGCCTGGCCCTTCGTTCTTCCTTTCGTAATCTTGGCGGCCGGCCTCTTCTGGTATCGCCAACCGGCCTGGGGCGGTGTGGCGCTGGTCGTCGCCTTCGCCGTTCTGCTCTTCTTCCGCGACCCGAAGCGCCACTTCGACGGTCCAGCCGAAGTGATCGTCGCTGCAGCGGACGGTGTCGTGACCCGGATCGACACCTACGAGGATCCGGCCATGGGCCCGGGACGCTACCAAAGGGTGGTGACCTTCCTTTCCGCCTTCGATGTGCACATACAGCGTGTACCAGCCGACGGTGAAGTGATCTCGGCCGGTCTCAAGCCGGGGCGCAAAGTCGCCGCCTTTCGCGACGACGCGGGAGAAGTCAACGAGAGCTTCCTGACCGTCCTTCGCCTGGCGCGGGAGGGGGTGGACGGTGAAGAGCGCCTCGGTATCCGCCAGATCTCCGGTTTGATGGCTCGCCGCGTCGTTTGCTACCTGCAGGCCGGCCAGGCTGTGGAGCGCGGCCAGCATCTGGGCCTGATCAAATTCGGCTCCCGGGTCGACCTGCTGATTCCCGAGAGCTACGAGATCCTGGTCGACAAGGGGCAACGGATGCGCAACGGTGAGACCCCGATGGCGAGGCCCCGATGACCCGCGAAGGCACCGGCTCCGTCGGCCAGCGCCTGCGGCGCGGGGTCTACATCTTGCCCAGCCTGTTCACGATGGGCAATATCTTGATGGGCTTCTACGCCATCATCCTGGGCTTTCGCGGTGAGTTCGCCACCGCCGCCCTGCTCGTCTTCGTCGCCGGCATCCTCGATGGGCTCGATGGCCGCATCGCCCGCATGACCCACACCGAGAGCGAGTTCGGCCGCGAGTTCGACTCCCTCGCCGACGTCCTGACCTTCGGCATCACCCCGGCCCTCCTGGCCTACCTCTGGGGCCTGCAGGATCTCGGCCGGATCGGCTGGCTGATCCCCCTCTTCTTTCTCATCTGTACCGCGGTCCGCCTGGCACGCTACAACGTCCAGACCAAGGCGGTCGATAGCCGCTTCTTCGTCGGCCTGCCATCACCGGCGGCGGCTGGATTTATCGCTTCGTTCCTTTTTGTGCAGCCGGACAGCGAGATCCGGGTCTGGCTGGCGGCGGCGATGCTGCTTTCCCTGGTCGGTGTCGGGACCTTGATGGTCTCGACCTTCCGCTACGCCAGCTTCAAGAAGTTCGATTTGCGCCAGCGCTGGAGCTACCGCATCGCCCTGCCGTGGGCGGCCGGCATTCTGGCCCTCGCCTTTCACCCGCCGGCGTTCTTCCTCTCCGCCGCCGTGGTCTACACCCTGACCGGGCCGGTGAGCTGGCTCTACGGCCGCTTACGGCGCTCGAGTCAAGAGTCGGGAACGATCAAAAACCTGGGAGCTCGGTGAGCCCCGGCGA
>JBCCGX010000857.1:0-4644 GCA_039029035.1 Acidobacteriota bacterium
CGGGTGAACCCGAGCAGAACGGAGGTAAGCATGAGCGTACGAGCTGGGCTCTTGCGGGCGATCCTCGCCTTGTCGATGAGCGCAATGGCGGCTAGCGCGGGCCTCGCCCAGGCGCCGGCGCCGGTCACCCGCAGTGAGATGCTGGATTTCTTTGGTTTCGACAGTGAAGCCGTCACCCGCATGCGGGGCGGCGAGATCCTTCGGGTCGATATGCCGGCGCTCGAAGGGACCGATACCGGCCTCGGCGTCGCCTTCGGCATGATCATTCCACATGGTGTCGGTGATTGTTCGGAGCAGTTCTCCGGTCCCGAGATGTTCCAGATCGATCCCAACACGCTGGCCCACGGGCGCATCGATCCGGAGAATCCGCGCGGGGCTTTGGGTAAGGTCGGTCTCGATCGCGCAGAGATCGACGAGGCGACGGCGTTCCTACGCTCCGCCCGCGGCGACGACTTCAATCTTTCGGCGTCCGAATACGCCCGCGTCGGAACCCACGCGGCAGCCGGAGGCTCATCGCTCGATGCGGCCAACGCCGCCTACCGTGAGCTGCTCCTGGGTCGCTTCGAGAGCTATCGCCAGGCGGGCCTGTCAGGCATTGAAGATTACGCTCGCAAGGGCCGCAAGGTCTCGCAGCCGGCCCTGGAGCTCCGCGCCGCGTTGGCCAACAGCCCGATACTAGAGAGCCGCCTACCGAGCTTTCACCGTCATCTCGGCCGTTACCCACAGGGTCCTCTGGCTGGGGTTCAGGAGCGCTTCTATTGGGTGAAGCGAAGGGTCGAAGAGCGCCCGGTCTTCTCCCTGATTCACTGGTCGCTTCTGGTGCGTCCCGAGTTCGCCTTCCTGGCCGAGCGCACCTTCTACGCCAGCCACACCTACAACGCGCAGCAGGTCTACTTCGGTGTCATGCCGTTCGAGCAGGGCGTGATGGTGTTCTACCTCAACCGCACCTTCACCGACAAAGTCGACGTCTTCGCCAAGTCCGTGGCCCACAAGATCGGCCGCGGCAAGGTGGCCGAGCCGATCCGTCTGATTTTCGAGACCCTGCGGGAACGGATAGCAGGCTGAATCCGAGCGGGTTTACTCGTAGTGCAGCGCCACCGTCGGCTCGACCGAGGCCGCGCGGCGAGCGGGGATGAGGCATGCAATCACCGCGACGAGCACCAGGGCGGCGGTCACGCCACCGAACGTCACGGTGTCCATGGCCTCCACCGCGAAGAGCTGGCTCTCGAGAAACCGGGTCAGGCCCATGGCCGAGGCGACGCCGAAGGCCGCACCGATGGCGGCCAAACGCAGGCCCTGCACCACGAACAGGCGCACCACGTCCGAACGGTTGGCACCCAGGGCCATGCGCAGCCCGATCTCTCCCGTTCTCTGGGTCACGTTGTACGCCATCACGCCGTAGATCCCGAGCATGGCGAGGACCAGGGCGAGGCCGGCGAAGAGACTGAAGAGGATGCCGTTGAAGCGCGACGAGGCGACGAACGTGGTGACCACCTGTTGCATGGTCTTCACCTGATAGACCGGTTGTTCGGGGTCGATCCGGCGCACTTCGGCGCGGATCGTCTCGGCTACAGTCAACGGCTCGACCTCGGTCCGCGCCACCAGGCTCATCTGCGCCAGGCCGTGCTGCGCATTGGGGAAGTAGAGCTCGGCGCTCACCGGGTTGCGCAGCCCACGGTTCTGCACATCCCCGGCGATGCCGATGACGGTCAACCATTGGTCGGATCCGAAACCGATCCGTTGGCCCACCGGGCTCTCGTCGGGCCAGTAGCTCCGCGCCGCCGTCTGGTTGATCATCACCACCGGAAGGGACTCGGCGTGATCGCGCTCGTCGAACCCTCGGCCGGCGACGATCGGGATCCCCAGGCTGGCGAAGTAGTGGCCTCCGACGTAGCGGTTCTCGGCGAACGGGACTTGGCTCGGCGGTAGCTCTGGCCGACCTTCGATAAGGAAGCCGCCGTTCCAGCCCCAGTCCTGAACCGGGACCAGATTGATCGTGCCGGCGGAAACGACGCCGGGAATCGCCTCGACCCGTGGCAGCAGGGTGTCGTAGAAGCCTTGGGCGGCGGCGAGCGAGTCGTAGCGGTCGGGTAGTGGGATGCGTAGCGTCAGGACGTTCTCGGTCCGGACACCCGGATCGACGCTCTGCAAGGCAAAGAAGCTGCGCACCAGGAGACTGGCCCCGATCAGGACGACCAGCGCCAGGGCGATCTCCGCTACCACCAGGCCGGCGCGGATCGGATCGCGCTGTGAGCTGCCCGAAGAGGAACGTTCTTTCATCGAGGCCTGCAGATCGGTTCGCGAGGCGCGCAGAGCCGGCACCAGACCCGCCAGAGTCGCGGCAACGAACGCGGCGAAACCGCAGAAAGCCAGGACCCGCAGGTCGAAGACCACGTCTTGCCCGGTCGGCAGGCTGGAGCCCGGCATCGTCGCCAGGTAGCGAATCGCCTGCCAGCCGGCGGCGAGGCCCAGGGCTCCACCGGTGAGGGCGAGCAAGGAGCTCTCCAACAGCACTTGCTGCGCCAGACGGCCTCGGCCGGCACCGAGGGCGGCGCGCACCGCGAACTCTCGATCCTGTGCCGCGGCCCGGGCCAGCATCAGGTTGGCGACATTGCCGCAAGCGATCAACAAGACGAAGCCCACCGCCCCCCAGAGCGCCAGCAGGGCCGGCCGCTGCTGTGCCACCACCGACTCGGCCAACGGACGGAGGGTCACCGAACGACTCTCTTGAGACTCCGGGTACTCTGCAGCGAGGCGGTGGGCGATCGCTTCCATGTCAGCCCGCGCCGTGGCCAGCTCCACCCCGGGTGCGAGCCGAGCGACGGTCGAGACCCAGTGGCTGCCGCGGCGCTCCGCAGCGCTCTGCGAGATGATCATCGGTGTCCACAGCTGCGCTGTTGATCGGGGTGGGAACTCGAAGGTCGGCGGCATCACGCCTACCACGGCATAGCTCTCGCCGTCCATCCGGATCGTGCGACCGACCAGTGTCGCGTCGCTGCCGTAGAAGCTCTGCCACAGACCATGGCTCAGCACCACGACCCGATCGTGCATCCCGTCGTCCGCTCCGAGGGGCCTGCCCAGCAGGGCGGGAACGCCGAGAAGAGAAAAGACCTCCGGCGTCACTCCGGCGCCACGGACCTGGCTCGGGGCCTCTTGGCCCATCAGGTTGTAGTTGTCCACGTTGTAGCCGCCGATCGCCTCGAAGCTGCGATTCTGGGCTTGCCAGTCCTTCAGGTTCGGCACCGAGACCGAGCCCCGTCCGCGACCGCCGGGGTGCTGGTAGGTCTCCCAGATCCGGACGATCTCGCTCGGCTCCGGGTACGGCAAGGGCTGGAGCAGCACGGTGTTGACGACGCTGAAGATCGCCGTGTTGGCACCGATACCGAGGGCCAGGGAGAGCACCGCTACGGCGGTGAAGGCGGGCTTGGCCAGCAGCTTACGGACAGCCAGGCGAAAGTCTTGGCGGAGCGTGTCGAAAGCTCGGAGCATGGCGGCGCCTCCTGCGTGATGGGACCGAAGGGGCTGGGTCGTTGGCTCCGATTAGATGGCCGAGCGCTGTGGAAGGTTTGAATGACGGTCGTGGTGCCTTTACTGAAGGCGACCTTACTGTGGAACGAGGGTTTCGAAGTCGTTCGTCAGGCTGGGTGATCAGGCGCCGCAGCTGAACGATCCGGCACGGAGCTCGTCCGCCGGTAGGAAGAGAAAGGTCGTTTGGTCCTTGGTCTCGCCGAGGTTGGGAATCGAGGTCTCCTCGATCGCGGTCCAATAACCCTGGCCGGGGACGAGGCGGATGCGCTCCGCGGCGGTCGGCAGCTGCATGCGGCGGCGCTCGCCGTTGCCAGGATCGATCTCGTGGAGGAGCCATTGGCGCTCACCCTTGACGATCGCTGGCAAGGCGCGCAGGAGCTCGACGCGAGCCGTGGAATTGACCCGGCTCAGATCCGGACCCTTCAGCTGCTCTCCGGTGTCCTCGGTTGGCACCACACGACTGGTCAGCACGTAGAGACGCCCGTTCCATGCCTGCAGCGCGTGGGCGCTGGCGTCGCTCGTGCTGTTGCCGGAGACCACGGGGCGTAGGCCTTTGCGGGTCACCTTGTGGATGGACCAGGGCTCGGTGAAGCGCAGAATGTAAACCTTGCCTTCGAGCTCGGCGACGTAGGGCCGGCGATCGTAGAGGTAGTACGAGGTGTACTCGCCGTCCGCCGAGTCGATCGGTAGCTCGTGCAGCAGATCGAGATCGTGGCTCGAGGGATCGAGGCGCACGAAGCCGCGCCGCCAGATGCTGCTGGGCTCGGCCTCGTCGCCTGTGCTGGCCGCCGGCGGTTCGGTGGTCTCGATGAAATCGGCGTAGCCGTAGAGCCGGCCGCGATGGAGCAGGGCGTCGTTGAACGAACCCTCGGAGAAGCCCTGGGCTTGCAGATCGACGAAGGGTTGCTCGCGGCGATGGACGTCGAGGTTCTTGCCCAGGCTTAGGATTTGGGTGCGGTCGATCAGCACGTAGCCGTCGTCGGTGCGTTCGAATCGCATCGGCTCGGAATAGTCGAGCTGCGCGGCCGCGTCGAGCTGCACCTCGCTGCGCCTTCGCCCGTCGCGACCGTAGGTCGCGAGGCCGCGGCTGCCCGGATCGATCAGGACGATCTCGTC
>JBCCGX010000858.1:0-4638 GCA_039029035.1 Acidobacteriota bacterium
CAGGCCTGGCAGAGCTCGATCGGTATGGGGCGGGAGCCGATCGACTACCTGCTGTTGCCTCTGCGGGTGATCTTCGGCGGTGGCGAGGGCTACCACCGGTTCGACGGTGTGATCGGTGCTTTTTGGATTGCTCTCTTGGTCCTGGCATTGTGGGTGGCGAGGACGAACCGGCTGGTCCGCCGCTGCCTCGCTGCCAGCGGCCTGTTCTTCATCCTCTGGGCCGCTTCGTCGCAGCAGATGCGCTTCCTGATTCCGCTGCTGACGCTCATGGCGCTCGCCGGTGGGGTCGCCGTCGTCGAGTTGCTCGACCGCCTGTCGTCGGACAGGTGGCGCCGCATCGGCTTTGCAGCGGCGATTCTGACGACCCTGGCCTTTCTCCTGGCGGGGCAAGGCAGGGTGATGGCCGCCGGCTACCGAACGCTAGCCGTTTATCTGCAAGCCAAGGGCGACCTCACCGCCAGCGCCGTGCACCCGGCCTATCGCTTCCTCAATCAGAACCTGCCGGACGACGCCACCGTGCTGTTCCTGAACACCAACCAGACGTTCTTCTGTGAGCGCGAGGTGATCGCCGACAGCTTCTTCGAAGCCTCCCAGATCGCCGCCTGGTTGGCGCCGGCCGAAGACGCCGTGCAGCTAAGGCATCTCCTCGCGGCGCGCGGCGTGAGCCATGTGCTGGTGGAGAATCGGCGCCGCGGCGTGGTCTACCCGGAGACCTTGGTGAGCCTGCTGACCGACCCCCTACAGGTACGCTCCCTCTACCGGTCCGACGACGGGCGCTTTTCCATCTTGGAGCTGCTTTGAGGCAGCAGGTTCGGCGCATCCTGCCGCTGAGCCTGGTCGTTCTGCTCTTCGCCGGGGGCTGGGCGGCGCTCGATCAGTACAACGTCACTTGGGACGAGGCCCTGGGCGACTTCTTCTTTGGCCAGCGCTACCTGTCGTTCTACACCTCGCTAGATCCGGCCTACCTCGACTTCCGCGGTGATCCCTACCCCGAAGGCCACCGACCGGATCTGCGCCAGTCGCCCTTTCGCTTCCGACCTTGGGAGCACTATCCCGTAGGCGGCACCCTGGCGGCGCTGACCTCGACGGTGTTCTCCGGCGCCTTAGGTTTACTCGATCCGTTCGATGGCTTCCACGCGGCGAATCTCTTCCTGGCGGCGCTCCTGCTGTGGGTTTTCTTCCGCTTTTTGGAGCAGCACTTCGGCCTGCTCGCTGCGACCGTGGCGGTGGGCTTTCTCTTCACCGCGCCGCGGGTGTTCTGCCACCTGATGGCGAACGTCAAAGACTTCCCCCTGATGGTTTTCTACACCCTGACCTTGGTGGTGTTCTTCCGCGCTTGGGAAGGAGGCTCAGTGCGCGGGGTGGTGGCGGCCGGGGCCTTGTGGGGGATCAGCCTGGGGACCAAGGCCAATGCCCTCTTCCTACCGGCGGTGCCCCTGGGCCTCATCGTCTTGGGCGGCTTGCCAGCCGCCTGGAAGGGCCGCCGAGACCGGGTGTTTCTGGCGCTCGCAGGGGCTGCGGTGGCTGGTGGGCTGGTGATGGTGGCGGTGTGGCCCTACCTGTGGGGCGATCCCGTCGGCCGGCTGGGGGAGAACCTGCGCTTTCTCTTCTTCCGCAAGGACAGCACCGACCCGGACAGCCTGGCGCCGGTGCTGCAAGCGATCGGGCTGACCACGCCGCCGGCCTTCCTCGCCTGTTTCGCCATCGGTCTGATCCCCTGCTGCCGTATGGCCTGGCGCCGTCAGCGCGAGGCTTTGCTGCTCCTGGTCTGGATCGTCGCCGTGCTCGGGCGTTACCTGTCGCCCCAAGTGGTGAACTACGACGGCGTGCGCCACTTCCTGGAGCTCTTCCCCGCCATGGCGGCGATTGCCGGGCTCGGGGTCGTTTGGCTCGGGCGGCTCGCCGCCGAGCGCTGGCCTTGGCCGACGCCGTCACGCCACGGTGTGCGCGCCGCGGTCGCCGTCCTGATGCTCGCGCCATCCCTGTGGGCTCTCATCGCCACCCATCCCTTCCAGATCGCCTATTGGAACGCCTTCACCGGCGGCTATGCCGGCGCCCGGCAGGCTAACCTCGCCCAAGCCAGTGACTACTGGGGGACGAGCTACCGTCTCGGCCTACGCTGGCTCGAAGCGAACGCCCCGCCCGATGCCCTGGTGGCGGTACCGGTGATCGAGCATGCCGTACGCCTGGTGGCCCCCGAGCGCCTGCGCGAGGATCTCACCCTGCTCCCCATCACCACACCCTACTCGCCCCGCATCGCTCCGGAGCGCCTACGCCTCACCCGCGACGCGGCGACCAAACGCCCGCTCTACGTGATGTTCGTCCACCGGACCGATTGGATGAACGAGCTGATGCGCGACTGCCTGGAGCAGCTGGAGCCTGAGGTCGAATGGCACTTGGAGGGCGCGCCGATTCTTTCGATCTACCGTTACGCGTTACCGTAGACGATCCACAGCACTAGCATTCCCCACAGGAAGACGTTCAACATCGAGGGGACGTCGCGCAGGATAGCTTCGGTGGGATTGCGCTTCTCTTGCTTCTGGTAGATCAGGTAGAGGTAGCGGAAGACTCCGAAGAGGACCAGCGGCACGGTGTAGACCAGGCGATCGGAGCCGAAGCGGTCGACGGTCTCGGCGTCGACGGCGTAGAGGGCATAGGAAACCACGGTGGACGCCGTGACGACGTTGATCATCTGATCGAGGAAGGCCGGGTTGTAGTGGCTCAGCACGGCGCGATGCTCGGCCGCTTCGTCGGCCAGGAGCACGATCTCGTGGCGGCGCTTGGAGAAGATCAGGAAGAGGGCGAGGAAGATGGTGCACAGCAGAAGCCAGTTCGACACATTGACATCGATCGCCTCCGCCCCGGCCAGCACGCGGATGACGTAGCCGCTGGACACGGCCATGACATCGAGAATCACCACCTGCTTGAGACCGTTCGAGTACAGCAGATTGATCCCCAGGTAGACCGCCAGCAAGGCGCTGAAGACCACGCCGAAGGTGGACGCCAGGGCCAGCGCCACAAGGGCCAGGACCAGCGCGGCGACCCACGCCGCGGGCACCGGCAGGGCGCCCGAAGCGATCGGCCGTTGGCGCTTCAGCGGGTGGCGGCGGTCCTCTTCGCGGTCGCGCAGATCGTTGAACAGGTAGATGGCGCTAGCGGCGAAGCAGAACGCGACGACGGCGAGTATCGCCCGCTGGAGCACCGCCGGGTCGCCGAGCTGTTCGGCGAAAACGATCGGCGCCAGCACGAAGACGTTCTTCACCCACTGCACGGGTCGCATCGCTTGCAAGAGAGGCCGAATCATGGGGCGAATACTATAGGGTCCTCGATACCGTGACTCGCTTTCGCCTCTTCTACGTCGCTCCGACTCTGCTGCTCTTGATCTTGGCCGCCTGGCCGCTGATCAGCGGCTCGGGGACGCTCTACACTCGCGACGTCCTCACCAGCCACTTCCCGCTCAAGAGCTCCCAGGCCGAGGCTTTGCGCGCTGGGGAGCTGCCGCTGATCGACCCCTACCGTGCCGGTGGCCAGCCGCTCCTGGGGAATCCCAACGCGCTACCCCTCTACCCGGACAACCTGCTTTACCTCTTTGCCTCCACTCTGTGGGCGCTGAACGCCCACTTCTGGCTCCATCTGCTGCTGGCGCCCCTGGCCTTCTATTGGCTGGGCCGTGCCTGGGGTCTCTCCCGGCCGGCCGCCTGGGCCGGGGCTGTGTGCTACGTGTCGAGCGGCTTTTTTCTTTCCCTGCTCAACCTCTACAACCTGGTGGCCGGTGCGGCGTTGGCGCCTGCCTTGGTCGCCGCCTGTCTCGACGCCGCCACCAGGCAGCAAAAATCCAAGCCCTACCGCGGCGTCCTGGCTTTGGCCGGCGCCCTGTGGGGGCTTCTGATCCTGGCTGGCGACCCGCTCTTCGCCGCCGTGGCCGTACTTCTGGCCTTCACGGCTCTCGTCGCGCGCGGCGACCTACCACGGCGTTGGCGTGGCTTCGGCTTGCCCCTGGGGCTCGCCCTGGCTTGCGGCACCTTAATCGCCGCACCGATGCTGATCGAATTCTTCCGCATCCTGCCGCTGTCGTACCGTGGCTACTGGCAGTTCTCGATCCGTGCCGCGCTGTCGCAGAGCTGGGATCCGCGCAGCGCGGTGGAATGGCTGTTGCCGTTTTTTTTCGGCCGGCCGGATTTCACCTTCTGGGGCACCCGCTTCTATGGTGGCAATCCGCCGCTGTTCTACTCCTTCTATCCCGGCCTGCTCAGCCTGGCCCTGATCGCGCTCGCCGGCCGGCCGCGGTCACGCGCCGCCTGGTGGGCCTGGGCGGCCACCGCCGGCGGCCTGTTCCTCGCCATCGGTGCGTGGAATCCGGTCGTCCGTTGGCTTTATCTGCTGCCGGGAGCGTCAGCGCTGCGTTATCCGGTGAAGCTCTGGCCCCTGGTGGCAGTGGGCTGCGCGATGCTTTGTGCCATCGGCTTCGAGCGTCTGCTCGAGAACGGCCCAAGGCGCCTGGCGCGTATCATCGGCGCTCTGGCGGTCTTCTACCTCACCTTCTGGATGCTGCTCCTGCGCTTGCCCGCTGGCTTCGAGGCGCTGCTCCGGCGGCTCGATCCGGCACGGTTGGACGCTGCGCTGCTGGCGCGAGAAGTC
>JBCCGX010000859.1:0-4635 GCA_039029035.1 Acidobacteriota bacterium
GACCTCGTGGGTGCGGCAGGTGGCATCGACGACGGAGGTGGCGGGATCGTGGCCGGCCCGGCAGGTGCCGTGCACCAGGTAGGGTGCGGTCTCGCCGATGGCGACTGGCAGGACGGTGTCGGCCCCCATCTCGTCGAAAACTTCGAGGCCGCGGTCGACCAGGTAGCGGCCGGCTTGTTCCTGGTGCGGCGATTCGTGCAGGTGGATGCGCGCCACGGGTAGCCCCCAGCGGTCACGCACTTCGGGGTCGAGCTCGATGAAGGTCTCGGCGTTGGGCAGGAAATCGTGGTGGACTTCGAAGAACAGCGATTCGACGTCGTTCCGATCACGGCGGCGCAGGTGTTGTTTCAGAGCACTGCCCCAGGCGGTGGGTTGATCGCGCTGGGCGATGGACTTGGCGAGGGAGATTGGCCCGGTGCGCGATTTTTGGAAGACGATCAGGCCGCCTTTGGGCAGGTCGCCGACGCCTTCGGGGAGAAAGTAGTGGTCACCCAGGGTGCGGCCCAGAAAGGGACTGCCGCCGTCGACGAAGAGCTCGGGTCGGCGATCGGGACGGAAGCACCCCTGGCCGATGGAGGTGCCGTGGAACTGGAGGTGGCGCCCGACCCGACCGTTGCTGTTGGCCAGACCGTCGGGGAAGAGCGCTGACTGCGAGAGGAGGAGCAAACGGGCGGACTCGATGCTCGAGCAGCAGACACAAACCACCCGCGCCTGCACCAGGTGCTCCCGGCCGGCCGTGTCGTAGTAGAGGCAACCGTCGACTCGGCCGTCGCGGCGAGTGGTGATCAGGTGGGCCATCGCCGGCGACCGCACCTCGCAGCGGCCGTTGGCCACCGCTCGGGTGAGCAAGGCCTCCTGGCTGCTGCCGCGGGCGCCGTAGCGACAACCGTAGCTGGCGCAAACCGAGCAGTAGCGACAGGTCGGTCGGCTGGCGTAGGGGCGCGAGTTGATGCCGCGTGGGGTGGGGAACGCGACGCGGCGTAGTCGCCGGCACGCGTCATCGAGGCGATGGCCGACCGGGTGGGTGTCGAGGGGCGGCAAGGGATAGGGCCGCGACCGTGGTCCCTCCACCGGGTTGAGGCCGGCGACTCCCGAGACGCCGACGGCCCATTCGGCACGGCTGTAGTAAGGCTCGAGCTCGTCGTAGGTGTAGGGCCAATCAGCGATCTCCTGGTGAGCGCCGAAGCGAGTGGCCATGCGGAAGTCATCCGGGTGGAAGCGTGAGAAGTAGGCCCCCATGTGCACCGTGCCGCCGCCGACGCAGCACGCGGTCCAGCCCAGGTGGGTCGGCCGCGGTGCTGCCAGATCAGCGTGCACCAGCATGTGGGGCTCTTCGTCCAGCGGTGGCACGAAACGCCCGCTCCAGAAGTTGTCAACCTCGTCGGCGGTGTAGTCCTCGCGCTGGTACTCTGGCCCCTTCTCCAAGACCAGCACGTCGAAGCCGGCCTCGGAGAGGGTGAGCGCCAGTGGGCCGCCGCCGGCGCCGCTACCGATGATCAGGATGTCGCGCATCGCCACTTGCCTTACTGAGCCAGGCCGCGTCTTTAGCGCTCGTGACGCTTCAGCCGGCTGCCCATGAGGCCGAGGAAGGTGCTCTCGGGCAGCGCTGCCCGCAGTTCGGCGTTCGACAGGTCGACGACCGCCGATCGGCTGCTGACGGCTTGGGCGGCGGCCGGCGCCGCACCACAGCTCAGAGCGCCGCGAGTCAGCACACTGGCGTCGCAGACGATCGGTGAGCCGATCACGTTGTCTTCACCGTTGGTGACGAGCTTGGTGCCGAAGGCCAGCGAGACGTCAGTGGCGTTGCTCTCGATGGTCGCCCCGGCCAAGCGCACCTCGCTATTGTCGGCCAACAGGCCCGTGGCGTTGCCGGTGACGGTGGCGGCGAAGGTCTCTAAGGTCGAGAAGCGATCGACCACGATGCCATCGCCGGGGTTGTCGGTCACCGTGATGCCGGGGCCGCCGCCGGGCGCGCCACCCAGGGGCGTGATGCTCGACAGCTCGTCGATCAAGATGCCGGCTGTCGTCGCGCCGGAGATCTCCAGAAAGCTGCCGTGCGCGTAGACCGCATTCGACGCGAGTAGGATACCGAAGGGGTTGTTGTTGGCCGACAGCACGCCCTCGACGTGCTCGAAGCCGGAGTTGATCTGGATGATCATGCCGGCGAAGAAGTTGTCGTCGAGGGTGAAGTTGGCGTTACGGGCGATGGCGTTGGAATCGACCAAGGTCATGCCGAAGACGCAGCGTGTCGCCACGATGTCGCCCGAGATCGTGAGGTTCGAGGCACGAAAGACGAAACCGCCGACCAGGATGTCGTCCATGGTGACGTCGTTCAGTGATGCGGTGGAGTTGATCACCCGCACGCCGCGCACGTTCTGGGTCTGGATGTGAATGTTGTTGAGCGTGATGGCGCCGCCGTTCTCGACGTTGATCGCGCCGCGCCCGGTGTCGATCGGATCGGAGATCTCGCCCAGGACGGTGAAATCCTCAAACGTGATGTTGGAGCCGCCGAAGACGTCGATCAAGCCGAGGATGGTGGCGTCCGGGCTGTCGCCGCGCAGGGTCACGCGATCCCGCGCGATCACCAGGTCTTCGTCGCAGGCGCCGGTGAATTTGATCGTCACCTGGCGGAAAAAGCGGCGGATCTGCAGTGCGTGGGCGATCGATTGACCGAGCTCGCAACGCACTGTCGGGGCGAAGGGGAAGAGCTTGTCCGGGGCCTCGGCCTCGGTCTCGACCTCGGCTGCCGTGGCCATGGCCGGCCAGGCGAGAGCGAGGGTCAAGAAGGCGAGGACCAGAGCGAGGGATCGAGAGACAAAGGGGCGAGGTGTGGATGTGCTCATGAGGATCTCCTTGGGTTGAGCGTTGGTGTTCCGAGCATCGGATGTGAAGAGTCCCAGCCGACGAAGTCACGCAGGGCCTGATGACTGCACATCACCAGGGCCACCCCCAGGGCGGCGACGCCGTAGGCCAGGAAGAGCTGGGGGATGGCCTGATCGGTGAGATCGGCGAGGATGCCGGCGAGACCCATGCCGATCGGCGAAGCGGCGCGAGTCAGAGCCGTATCGACACCCAGCACGCGGCCACGAAAGTCGGCCGGTGTGATGGTCTGCAAGAGGGTCAGCGAGGCGATGTTGATCACCGCGACGAGGAAGCCCAGGGCGGCGAAGCAGGCCGCGGCCAGGGGCAATCGATCGATCAGGCCAAGGGTGCCGAAGAGGATCGCCATGGCAGTGTGCCCGCCGAGGATCCAGCGTCGCCGGCTGGCGCCGGTGGGTTGCACGATCCCCGCCATTAAGCCACCGACAAGGCTGCCGGCACTGAAGCTGGCCATCAACAAGCCGTAGCCGGCGGCCCCGGCGCCCAGAATGCCATCGGTATAGAACGGCAGCAGCACGAAGACCGGCATGAAGAAGAAGTTCAGGGCGGCCACCGCGAGCATGAAGTCGCGCATGCCGCGGTGGTGCCAGACATATCGCAGGCCGGCTCGGGTATCGGCCAGAGTGGCGGCTAGCGCGTCGCGGTGAGACCCGTCCGCAGGGGTGCGCCGGGGCAGCACGATGCGCGATTCGCTGGCAGCGGAGAACAGATAGGACAGGCCGTCGAGGGCCAGCAGCCAGGCCATGCCGAGGCTGGCGTAGAGGCCACCGCCGAGGGCCCAGCCGGTAGCGACGGTGGCTTGGGTGCTTACCTGGCGCCAGGAGTTGGCCGCCGCGATCTGGTGCGGCGGCACCAGATCCGGCACCGCCGCCATGACCGCCGGCTGGAAGACCGTCGACACCAGGCCGAGGCAGAGGGCGTAGACGGCGAGCCCCGGCACCAGCAGATCGACGGTGCCGCCCACCGCCAGCGCTGCCAAGGCCAGCACGCCGAGCCCGAGCAGCAGATCGCTGCCGACGATGAGCGCGCGGCGCGAGTAGCGATCGGCGATGGCGCCGCCGATCGGACCGAAGAGCAGGCCGGGCAGGGACGACAGCATCATCAGCAGACCCATGGTGCTGCCGGAGCCGGTGAGCTCCATGGTGCCATAGAGCATCGCCACCATGAACGCCTGGTGCCCCAAGCTGCTGACCAGCTGACCCTGCCAGAGCAGCACGAAGCTGCGATTGAGCAGGCGTGTGGGGGGCGTATAAGCAGCGGGCATCGATGGGGCCTCCTACTCGTGACGCAAGGCCCGGGTGGGCTCGATGCGCATCGCCCGGAGGGCGGGTGCCAGGGCGCCAGCTAGCGCGGTCAGCAAGAGGATGATCGGTACCGCGACGAGAGTCGACGTGTCGGTGGTCGCCACGCCGAAGAGCAAGCCATCGAGCAGCCGTGCGCCGGCCCAGGCGGCGACACCGCCGAGCACCGTGCCGAGGGCAGCCAGACCGACTGCCCAGCGCAGAATCCCTGCCAGGACGACGAGGGGACGCGCTCCGAGGGCCATGCGTAGGCCGATCTCGGGCGTCCGGCGGCTCACGGTGTAGGCCATCAGGCCGTAGACGCCGACCACCGTCAGGATCAGCGCGAGCGCCGCGAAGGCGGCCAGCATGGCGATGGTGAAGCGTCGATGCCGGGTCGTGCGATCGACGATGTCGCTCAGCCGGCTCAGGCTCAGGGTCTGCTCCGGATCGATCTCCCAGACGGCGTTCTCGA
>JBCCGX010000860.1:0-4630 GCA_039029035.1 Acidobacteriota bacterium
GACACCCAGGGCACCCCCGGCGGCGGACACCGCGAAGCCGAAACAGAAGGCCACACGCCGGCCCGAGCGCTGACTGGCCGCGGTCAAAGCATAGGCTCCCAACGCGGCACCCACCGTACCCAGGGCGCTGGGCAAGCCAGCCAGCCGGGTCGAGCCGGTCAGCTCGCGCGCTGCGATCGACGCCACCGTGATCGCGGCGAGAAAGGCGATGGATGCCAGGGCATTGCCAACGAAGAGTGCGCCGGTCAGGCGGCGGCGTTGTCGATCTTCCGGCTGCATCCGCGGAATTGTAGTGGCGCGCCAGCCCGATTGAGATTTTTTCGACATCTCGGCGACTAGCCATTTTTGACTCTCTAACGGACGAGGACTAAGATGCTCGTACCTCTCAAACCTCCTCTTGAGGAAGGATCCATGAAGAAGAACCTCGAACAGCCTGCACTGCAACAGCCTCAGATCACGGACGAGATCCTCGAGGGAATCACTGGCGGCTGCGGTGGCATGACCCAGGTCGATCCGCCGTCGATGCAGCTCGACGCGGGGCCCGCGGATCCTGTGGATCCCGAGCCGAATCTCCCGTAGCTCCTTCTCGTCCGACCGTCGCCCCCCGCAACACCGCTCCGTTCTCTTGATGAGGCGGCTACCGCCACCATGAGCTACGTCGTCGCGCTCGATCAGGGGACTACCAGCTCGCGAGCGATCGTCTTCGATCGTGCCGGGGCCCTTGTCGCCGTCGCGCAGAAAGAGTTCCGGCAGCTCTTCCCACAGCCCGGGTGGGTAGAGCACGATGCGGAAGAGATCTGGTCGACCCAGGCCGAGGTCGCGACCGAAGCGCTGGCCAAGGCAGGCGCTCGGGCGCGTGACGTCGCGGCGGTCGGCATTACCAACCAGCGCGAGACCACCGTCGTTTGGGATCGGGCGACAGGTCAGCCGATCACCAACGCGATTGTCTGGCAGGATCGGCGGACAGCGGAGGTTTGCGACCGCCTGCGCCAAGAGGGCCACGAAGCGGCGATCCGGGCCAAGACCGGCCTGGTGCTCGATGCCTATTTCTCCGGGACCAAGATCGCCTGGATCCTCGATCACATCCCCGGTGCACGCCGCCGTGCCGAACGCGGCGAGCTGGCCTTCGGCACGATAGATACCTGGCTGGCGTGGCACCTGACCGGCGGCGCGCTGCACGTGACGGACCCTTCGAACGCCTCGCGCACTCTGCTTTTCGACATCTACGCCGGAGCTTGGGACGACGACCTGCTCGACCTGCTCGACGTCCCCCGAGCCGTGCTGCCCGAGGTGCGGTCGAGCAGCGAGGTCTACGCCGAGGTCTCGGCCCCGTCAGCGCTCGCGGGTGTGCCGCTAGCCGGGATCGTCGGGGACCAGCAGGCGGCCACCATGGGCCAGGTCTGCATCGAGCCAGGCCAGGCGAAGAACACCTACGGCACCGGCTGCTTCATGCTGCTCAACACCGGGGAGGTGGCCCGGGCGTCTGAGAACAATCTGCTCAGCACCATCGCCTGGCGTCGCGACGGGCGCACCGCTTACGCCCTCGAAGGCAGCGTCTTCGTCGGCGGCGCCATTGTCCAATGGCTGCGCGACGGCCTTGGAATCCTCGACTCGGCCTCGGCGATCAATCCGCTGGCAGCGAGCGTTAGAGACAACGGTGGGGTCTACTTCGTGCCCGCCCTCACCGGCCTCGGTGCCCCCCATTGGGACCCCTACGCTCGCGGCCTGATCATCGGCCTGACGCGCGGCACGACCTCGGGCCACATCGCCCGCGCCGCTCTGGAAGGCATTGCCTACCAGGTCGCCGATCTGGCCGACGGCATGGCCGCTGACGCCGGTGCATCGATCCGCGAGCTACGGGTCGACGGCGGCGCCGCAGCCAGCGATCTGCTGCTGCAGTTCCAGGCCGACCTGCTGCGCGCCCCGGTGGTGCGCCCCACGGTGCTCGAAACCACCGCCCTCGGTACCGCCTACATGGCCGGTCTGGCAGTGAAGTTCTGGCGTTCGGTGGAGGAGATCGCAGAGAACTGGCAGATCGACCGGCGGTTCGAGCCTCAGATGGCGGCCAGCGAGGCAGAGCAGTTGAGGTCGCGCTGGCGCGAGGCGGTCGAGCGGGCCAAGGGCTGGGAAGGCCCGAGCTGAGACGGGCGTCAACGAGGTAAGTTCGATGAACCGTAGCGATCTGCTCGACAACCTCGCCGAACAGCGCGAGAAAGGCCCGTGGGATCTGATCATCATCGGCGGCGGCGCGACCGGCTTGGGCTCGGCGGTGGACGCCGCCTCGCGCGGCTACGACGTGGTGCTTTTCGAGCAGAGCGACTTTGCCAAGGGCACCTCCAGCCGCTCGACGAAGCTGATCCACGGCGGCGTACGTTATCTGCAGCAGGGCAACGTCTCCCTGGTGACCGAGGCGCTCAAAGAGCGTGGCCGGCTGCTGCGCAACGCGCCCCACCTGGTGGAGGACGTTGCATTCATTGTGCCCAGTTACGAATGGTGGGAGTCACCGTTTTACGGCATTGGCCTGAAGGTCTACGACCTGCTCGCTGGCCGCTATGGCTTCGGCTCGTCGAAGAATCTGTCGCGGCGTGAGGTGATCGCTGAAATCCCCTCGATCAACCCGCAAGGCTTGCGCGGCGGAACGCTCTACTTCGACGGTCAGTTCGACGACGCCCGGCTGGCGATCAACCTGGCGACGACGGCCTTCGAGCAGGGCGCAACAGTGCTCAACTACACCCGCGTGACCGGTCTGCTCAAGGACCCCTCGGGCGCCGTGACGGGCGTACGGGTGGAGGATCTGGAGACAGGCCAGGAGCAGGAGGTCTTGGGCAAGGTGGTGGTCAACGCCACCGGCCCCTTCGCCGACGGTGTTCGGCGCCTCGACCACCCACAGGCGGCACCGATCGTCGCACCGAGTCAAGGCGTGCACGTGGTGCTTGACAAGTCTTTCATCCCTGGCGAATCAGCGATCATGGTGCCACACACCGACGATGACCGGGTTCTCTTCGCCATCCCCTGGCACGATGTCGCCGTCGTCGGCACCACCGACACGCCGATCGACCGCATCGATCTCGAGCCGAGACCGCTCCACGAAGAGATCGAGTTCATCCTCGAAACCGCCAACCGCTACCTCAGGCGACCGGCGCAGCCGGAGGACGTCCGCAGCGTCTTCGCCGGTATCCGCCCCCTGGTGAAGGCGGCGGGCACCGAGGATACCTCGGTGTTGTCGCGCGAGCACACGATCCTCATCGATCCCGAATCCGGCTTGATGACCGTCGCCGGCGGTAAGTGGACCACCTATCGTAAGATGGCCGAAGACGTGGTGGTGCACGCCATCGTCCTTGGCGATCTCGAGCCGCGTCAATGCGTCACCCGGGATCTGCCGATCCATGGCCACCACCACCATGCCGAGCGCTTCGGCCGTCTGGCGTTCTACGGCTCCGATGCCGCGGCGCTCGAGAACCTGACCCAAAGCGATCCTGAGCTCGCCGAGCCGGTGCATCCCCGACTCTCCCTGGTGGCCGGCGAAGTCGTGTGGGCGTGCCGCAACGAGATGGCACGCACCGTCGACGACATCCTCGCCCGGCGCTCCAGATCGCTGCTCTTCGACGCCCGCGCAGCGATCGAAGCCGCTCCGCGGGTGGCGCGAGTGATGGCGGCGGAGCTCGGCAAGGGCGAGGACTGGGTGGCGACTCAGGTCGAAGAATTCTCTGCCATCGCTGGGGGATACTGCTACACCTAGTGGTGTCCCATCGCTCGCAACGTTGCAACCAGCTCTTGGGCGACCCTGCCAGGGTCCAAAACGTAGTTGTGATGGTTCTCCGGCACATCGTCTCCGACGACGTCTCGCGGCCGAAGAACTTCGGAGACGGCCTCCGGAGAAACATAGCGCGGGACATTGCACTGGTTGTCCGCCAGCACTGGAGGATGCTCTGCAAACTTTCGATACCGGATGACGTGCGGATTCGAGTGGACGAGTCCCGGAATGTCGGCGAACCAGGCAATCTTGTTGCGCAAAGTACCGAAATGAGCCAGGTAGAGATCGGCCAGGCCTGCCCAGAGCACGTACTCGTGAACCGGACGCCCGACGAGCACTTTGTAGCGCGCCTGGCGCCGACTGCCATGGGTGAGCCCCTCGACAACGGCGAGCTCCTGCCGGATGTGCCAGGCAACGAAATCACTAACCGGGTGGCTGGGCTCGATGATTTCAGGAGTCGAGATGCCGTCGAAGACTACGCCGAGCCGCGGGAACTCTGCTTCCAGCTCTGCGAGGATACCCTCGAATGCCGCGAGCTGGTTCTCGGCCGTACGATTGTTGGTGCGGATCGTCAGCCACAAGATCGGCGCACAAGCCGCACGAAACTCGGCGGTTTCGCGCCGCAGTTGTGGGTCACAGACATCGCCTGCGAGATCGATGATGCGCCGAGTGAGCGGCTTGGGAATCGCGCTCGATCCGAGGCGGGTCACAAAGGCCCCTCGCTCGATCACATGCTGCACGCCTTCCTCCAACGAGGGGAACCGGCACACGAGGCCTTCCAGCTCGGGGAAGATCTCTTCGACTCGGCCATAGAACTCCGGCGAGCATACGAGGATCTCATCGATCCGCCGGATCAAATCCGGCCGGCCATGGAGC
>JBCCGX010000861.1:0-4625 GCA_039029035.1 Acidobacteriota bacterium
GCGCTCGCCGCAGCAGGCGAGGATTCTGTCGTAGGTGAAGCGCACGAAAGCGAAGCCCAGTACCAAGACGACGCCGAAGAAAAGGATCGACTCGTAGATGTGGTTGAGCACGTAGTGCCCGATCTCGTGCCCCATCACCGCCCTGACCCCGGCCAGGTCGCAACGCTCGAGCAGGTTGTCGTTGAGCGAGATGCGCATGGTGCCGAAGATGCCGCTGACGTTGGCGCTGACCCGCGTGCTCTGGCGCGAGGCGTCGAACTGGTAGACGTTGTCGACCGCGACGCCGTTGCTGCGCGCCATCGACAGGATCGGCTCGACCACCGCCGGATCTTCGAGGGCGACGTAGTCGTTGAACAGCGGCGCGATGAAGACCGGCGAGATCAACAGCATGAGGACCAGGAAGACGAGCGCCACCCCGGCTCCCCACAGCCACCAGGTGCGCGGCGCCCGGCGGAAGACACCATAGAGGATCACCAGCAGGATCGGCATCAGCACTAGGCCAATGACCAAGCCGATCATCTGCTCGCCGAACCACGCACCGAAGGTCTGGGTGGCCAGGTCGTACTGATGCTCGCGATAGAAACCCTGGTAGACCGTTAGGGGAAACCCCAGGACGGTCGACAGCAGGACGTATTGGACAGCATAGACGGCGGTCTGCACCGGCTTGAAGCGGCTCACTTTCTCGCCCAGATCGCGCATCTTGGCCGAGAGCCTTTTAGCGAGCAGTAGCCAGGCGACGCCCAGGCCGTAGAGGAAGCCCCACAGCTGGAGCCAGTAGCCGCCTTCGAAGTAGCTGTCCGAGCGTTCGCGTTGCTCGGGGGTGAGCTGTGCCAGGTAGGCTTCGGTGGCGGTGGCCGGATCGAAGGGCTCGCTGGTATCGCTTGCCCCGCTCTCCGCTTCGAGGCTCAGCCCGCTCTCTTCGAAGCCCTCGGCATGGATTGCACTCCCCTCCGCCGGCTCGGTGCTCGGATCCCCCTCTTGCGCTGATGCCGCGCCTGCGAGGAGTCCGCAAGCCACCAGAACAACTAAGACGACCCATCGGCTCATAGTCCATCTACCCACAGTCCAGCTGCCCACTGTCCTACGCATGCTCGTCTCCTCTTCGAGCCGACCCGGTGAGAGATATCCCTCGCATCATACGCCGCCGGCTGCAGAACCTGCCATAGCCCTATAGCAATGGGGCCCAGCGGCTGCGCCCACGCACCAGCTCCTTGCCGTCGGCCGGTCGCGTCAGCCGATGGAGGAAGACACCGTCGCCACCGTCTTCGTCCGCCTGCGAGCAGTGGGACGCGAGCTCGTCGCCGAAATGGCCTTCGCCGCGGTATTCGACCTCGAGCGACTCGATTCGCCGCTGGTCGAAGACCTCGGCCGGGGTCGACTCGAGCATGGTGCTGATCGCCGCCACGTGGTTGAGGTGGCCGTTGAGGTCGAGGTCGCTGCGCCGCACGGTGCATCGACGCGGCGCGTGCTTCGGCTCAGCCTGGGGCAGGCGATGGAAGCGGTCGGGCAAGGCGCGATGAGGCGGATCGGGGTGCAGCGCAACGATATGGGGCGGCAGGCGACGGACCGGCCGCTTCTTGACGATGTCCATCAGCAGCCAGGCCGAGGTCGCGACGCCGATGAGCTCGTCGCCGATCCCCAGGCGGAAATCGCGGACGGCATAGGGCTTGCCGAGCTCGGCCGGCCAGGTCTCCACCGAGACTTGCTCGGGCCAGGTGGGCAGTCGATCGACCTGTAGATGCAGCCGCCACAGGAACCAGGTCATGCCTTCCGCCAGCAGTTGCTCGACCGAGACACCGAGTGCCCGCGCATGCAGGCCGGCCGACTCTTGCAGGTAGTTGCACAGATTCGGCAGGGTCAGTCGACCGTGGAGGTCGACCTCGTAGGAGCGCACCGAGTACCTCTCGGTCGCCGTCGCTGGTACCATGAGCACAACGTTGGTGGATCAGCGAGATCGTGTCAACCCGGTCCGGGGTCTATCCGATCCTCTACCAGGACCTATGCCGTGAGGAGGAGCTTCGATGATCGCAGAGATTCTCAATCGTGATTTTGTGCTCGGTCAGCTGGCGGATATCCGCCGGGTCATGGAGTCGCAGGCCACCTCCACCCGCCGATCATTGACCGCCGGTCCGGAAGGGGCCGAGGCGCTGACGCCGGACGACTACGCCGCAGCGGCTGACATGGCGGCGGAGGCGCTGGCCAATGAGACCCAGGCGACCAGTGGCCAGGCTGGTTTCGCCGCGCCTGAATCCACCCGGCGCGGCATGCCGGCCGAAGAGCCCGCGCCGTCGATCGACGAGCGCTCGTTCTTCAGCCGCGATCCGGTGATCAGCCTCTTCCAATCGGTCCTAGAGGAGTACCTGGAGACGCGCGAGCCCGAGGTCATCGCCGAGGCCGAGCCCGCCAGCGCGTCGCGCGGGGCGAGCCTCACTGCGACCCCCCACGTGCCGCTGGTCACCGAGCGCCGCCTGGTCCAACCGGAGCAAGAGGGTCGCGATCGACTGTTCGAACAGTTCTCCGTCACCGATCCCGGCTGGGTGAGCCAGCTCTTCGCCCAAGCTCTGACGCGGCTGCGCGGCAAGCGTGATTTCAACCCGCAGCCGGCGACCCAGCGTCCGCTGCAGGATCGCACCCGACTCTTGCTGGTCGGCGACTGGGGCACCGGCATCGCCCGGGCGCAGAAGGTGGCCGACCAGATGCGTCAGCACCTCGATCGTGGCAAAGCGGAGGGCGTGGAGCAGACCGCGATCCACCTCGGCGATATCTACTACGCCGGCCGCAAGCGGGAGGTCAACAATCGCTTCTTGCGCTACTGGCCGGTGCAGGCAGACGAAGCCGATCAGATTGCATCCTACTCGACCAACGCCAACCACGACATGTACTCCGGCGGTCACGCCTACTACGACGTACTGCTCGGCGATCCGCGTTTCGCCGCGCAGGAAAAGTCGAGCTTCTTCAGCCTGGCCAACGCCCATTGGCGGATCCTTGGGCTCGACACCGCCTGGGAGGAAAAAGATCTGCAGGCACCACAACCTGAGTGGATTCGCGAGCAGGCGCGCCAGGCCAAAGAAGCCGGGCAGAAGCTGCTCTTCCTGAGCCATCACCAGTTGTTCACCGTCTACGAGCGCGAGCACGACAAGATCGCCGGCGCCCTCGAGTCGATCGGCTCACCGGAGATCCAGGCCTGGTTCTGGGGCCATGAGCATCGCTGCATGACCTTCGACCCCCATCTGAACGTCCAGTACCCCAGCTGTGTCGGCCATGGTGGCGTGCCGGTCTACATGAAGCATGAAGAAGACGACCCCTACCCTGCGCCCGGGAAGTGGGAGTATCGCGACTTCATCCTCGATCCCAACGGCAAAGAGCGCTGGGGTTACATGGGCTTCGCGTCAGTAGACCTCGACGGTCCCAAGGCCACCGTGACCTACGTCAACGAAGACGGTCTCCCGCACCACACCGACACGATCGTCGGGTGATCGAGTCTCTCGCTCAGTTCTCTCGCTAAGCGGACGCTCCAGGCACGTCAATCCAGGGGGCCATCAGAGCCGGACGCCATGCGTCCGTAACGACGCTGATCAAGAGTTCGCCGACCAACAAGTCATGACCAGATTCCCACGAAACCGATACGACGCTTCGGAATTTACTCGCGGCTTTGCAGCATCAGAAGTTGTGCGAGAAGGCAACGAACTCTGCCTCTCGTTCCCAACGAGCCATGAGCTCAGCGATGAAATGACAATCTGGTTTCGATCATGCGGCGACATGCCTTCCGCAGAATTGCTTGAACTTGCTCGTGGCATGTGTGCTGACATCACACTGCTCGACAACATGGTGCAGGACTCGTGCGAATCCGGATGTCGGCGGAGCGGCCTGGGGTCCGAGAACTACGAGTTGTACTTAGCTTACGCGGAAATCGAAGGTGACACCGTGGGGCTCGAGTATTTTGGGACAAGGGTTAACACTCAATGGAACGCGAAGTTTCAACGATCATCGGCGGGGAAATGGTTTAAGGTTAACTTCTAGTTCCCGCGATACATGCGACATCAGTATTCACTGCCTCGGCGAACCATACGATGATACGGAGTGGCGATGGTTGCCGGTTTGAAGTGGTTAGTCGACTGCCGCCCGCACATCGCCACCTTTCGGCAGCGGATCGGCGGAAGATCGAATGCTCGACATGCAAAAAGCGATTGAGTCGGCGTTCATTGCACCTTTTGCCTCCCATCAGTGGAAGTCAGCTCGAGGCCGTTCGCACTGGGTCGAGCTGGAGGGTTGGCAAGATTCGTTGGCCGGGCCGCTTGTTTCGATTGCAGATTCCGGCGGGTGCGGTTACGTCTACCATCGGAAGGATAGCTATTTTTCGGCTGTCGTTGACCCTGAGTCGCTCCATGCCCGGCTGCTGGAATGGCATGCCGGCCTGATCGCCGGGATCGAGGCCTTTTGCCCTGTAACTGCAGCCGAGGTCGAAGACGAAACCTACATGCGAGAGATTGCTGACAAGATGCTGGTGATCGTAGAGCGAGGCTGTGGAATGGAGACTGCGCGGTGGGCGGCCGAACGAGGCTACCGAACCCAACGCAGATGACCGGTGCCGACCCTTCGGCTTCGCGCGCTGATCTCGAACAGGA
>JBCCGX010000862.1:0-4624 GCA_039029035.1 Acidobacteriota bacterium
CCCGAGGCTCGGGTCAGAACATCGGGCGAAGACGGCGCCGGAGCCTCCGGCGCAACATCGATGGATGGCTCATCCGGCCGCTGCGCTCCGCCGTCACCCTCCCCAGCTGCGACTTCGGGAGCCTGCATCGCCTGGCGCGCAAGATGTTGGCTCCCGAAGTCGCAGCTGGAGAGGGTGACGGCGGAGCGCAGCGGCCGGATGAGCCATCCATGGATGTTGCGCAGGAGGCTCCGGCGCCGTCTTCGCCCGATGTTCTGACCCGAGCCTCGGGCGGCGACGAGGAGCTTGCCGAGCTGATTCGTGGTTTTGCCCGCGGTCTGCCGCAGAAGTTGGCCGAGCTGCGCGCTCAGCTCGCCGAGTCAGACTGGCCAGCCTTCGGCGCGACCGTCCACAAACTGGTCGGCACCGCCGGCACCTATGGGCTCGACGAGATCTTTCACGCTGCCGAGGCGCTGGAGAGTGCCGGATTCGAGCAAGATGTCGCCCGTGCCGCATCGCTGCTCGATCCGTTGGCGGCGGCGATCGAGGAGGCTGCCGGCGCGGCTCGGGACCCGGCCGGCGAAGACTCGGAAGCCGATCTTGGAGAACGTCCGATGCTGCGGAGCATGCCGTGACCGAGTCGAGCAACAGATCGCCTGAGCCGCCGGTGATCCTGACCATCGACGACGATCCGGACATCGTGGCCCTGATCGAGCTGCGCTTGCGGCGCTGGGGTTACGTCAGCCAGGCGGTCGGCAGTGCCGGCGGGCTTTGGGCGTTTCTCGACCGCGCGACGCCCGACGCGATGTTGATGGACGTCATGTTGGGCGATGTGGATGGCTCGCAGTTGATCGAAGAGGTCAAGCAACGCTTTCCGCGAGTGCCGGTGATCATGATCACCCGCAGCTCGTCGATCGACCGAGCCGTACGATGCATGAAGCACGGCGCTGCCGACTACATCACCAAACCGATCGATTTCGAGCGCCTCGAGGCCGCGATCCGCGAGGCGCTCGAGGTCGCGCGAGTCACCCGTCAAGCGAGTGCCATGCCAACACAGCGGCACGAGGTCTTTGCCGGCTTGATCGGACCCAGCCAGCCCATGCAGGCTCTCTTCCAGCGTATCGAGAGTGTGGCGCCAGCCGATGTATCGGTGCTGATTCTGGGTGAGACCGGGACCGGCAAGGAGCTAGTGGCGCGGGCGATCCATCACCATAGCCGGCGGCGAGAGGCTCCTTTCATCGCAGTCAACGCGGCGGCGATTCCACACGACTTGATCGAGAGCCAGCTCTTCGGACACGAGCGCGGTGCCTTCACCGGTGCCGGCCAGGCCCACGTCGGTTACTGCGAGCAGGCCGATGGCGGTACGTTCTTTCTCGATGAGATCGGCGAGATGGGCTTCGACGTGCAGGTCAAGCTGCTGCGCTTCCTGCAGGATCACGTCGTGCAGCGGGTCGGCTCGCGCACCACGCGACGGGTCGACGTGCGGGTGATCGCGGCGACCAACGTCGATCCGCTGGCGCAGATCACCAAGCAGAAGCTGCGCGAGGATCTCTACTATCGCCTGCGCGTCGTTAGCCTCACCCTGCCACCGCTGCGGCAACGTGGCGGAGATATCACTCTCCTGGCGGAGCATTTCCTCGCGCAAGCGGCGCGGCGCCACGGTCGTCGGTCGATGGCGTTGGCGCCTGAAGCGGTGGCGGCGCTCACCGCCTATGACTGGCCTGGCAACGTTCGGCAACTGGCCAACGTGATCGAGGAGGCGGTGGTGGTTCATGGCAAGGCCGGCGCTGTGGATGAGTCCGGCCCCGTCCTGACCCGGGCCAGGCTGCCACCGGAGGTCGTCGGCCGGCAGCCGCCCAACGCCGAGGTCGCGTCGGCACCGTCAGCAGAAGGCAGCGTCGGCTTCGAGCTGCCGCTCACTCTGCGCCAGGCATCCGAGAAGCAGGCGCTGGTCGAGGCGCTCGAGCGCCACGGCGGGCAGGTCGAAGACGCAGCCCGTGCCCTCGGCATCAGTCGCGCCACCATCTACCGGCGGCTCAAGAAGTACGGTCTACCAAGTCTGCGCGCCGCGCGATGAGGTGGTGGTCTGCGTTGCGAGGCCTGGCTTGCCTCGTCGGGGTGCTCTGTGCCTGTGGTCCCAGCGAGGTATCGCCGGACCTGCGGCTGGTCTATGACATGACGTCGCAGCTGCCGGCCGCGGCGATCCGGAGCGAGGTCCGCGCGATCACCTTCGAATCGTCGACGGACCGGCGTTACCTGACAGCGGGATGGTCGCGTAACGAGCACGATCCGGCGCGTGATCGCGGATTTGCCTGGGGGCTCGACGAGGTGTCCACGATCGAGCTCTTCTTGGTCGCGCCCCGTGCCCTGACCCTGCGGTTGGAAGGCCGTCCACTGCACTTCCCGAACGCTCCCGAACAGGGTGTGCGGGTGAGGGTCAACGGCGAGCCGATCGGCGAGATCACTCTGCGTCCCGGGATGGCTGCCTACGACCTGCAGCTACCGCCTGCGAGCCTCCGTTCGGGAGTCAACCGTCTCGACCTGGCCTATCGTTGGAGCCGCAGTCCGCGTGAGGTCGGTCTGGCCGACGATCCGCGGCCCCTGGCGGTCGCCTGGTACGAAATCCGTCTGGCCCCGGGGGAAAACCAGACTCCGCTGGCCGAGCACGGTACCCCCCAGCGTCTTTTTGTCCCCTTCGGGTCGGAACTGGCCTATTACCTGCCGCTGGCACCGGCGAGTGAGCTGCGCGTCGAGCGCTGGACCGCCCGGGGCGACGCGACCGGCGGGCTCGAGATCCTGCTGCAGGAAGAAGGTGGGGTGGCGACGCGGATCGGCGAGGTCCGCGCCAGCGGTCAGCACGCCACTTTTTCTCTCACGGGACAGACCGAGCGCCTGGTGCGGCTGTCCTTGCGGGCCGTGGTGCGGTCCGAAGCGGCTGCCGAAGGGGCAAGCGGTATCGTTCTCGAAAGGCCGGCGGTCTGGGCGCCGGCGCCGACTACCACGGCGGCTGAATCCTCGGTTCCCAGGGCTGGAGCGACGACCGAGTCGCTGGCTCCGGTGGGCCTCGACGCCAACGCCGAGAGGCCGAACGTCCTTCTCTACGTGATCGATACCCTACGTGCCGACCACCTCGGCTGCTATGGCTACGCGCGGCCAGTGTCGCCGCGAATCGATGCCTTTGCCGCCGAGGCAGTGTTGTTCGAGCGGACGGTGGCACAGTCGTCCTGGACCCGGTCGTCGATGGCGTCGATCTTCACCGGCGCCTCACCGCTGGAGCACGGCACCAACGGCCGCTCCGACCGGCTCGGCGCCGACGCTTTCGTCCTACCGGAGCGGCTGCAAGCGGCGGGCTATCGCACCGCAGCTTTTGTCACCAACCCCAATCTCTCGGCCGGGTTCGGTTTCGACCAGGGCTTCGACGACTTCGTCTATTTGGGCGAGACGACCGGGGCGGACGAGGTTCATCAGGCCGTCGTCGCCTGGCTCGATGCGGTGGACCAGCAGGCGACCGAAGCGGCCCGGCCCTTTTTCCTCTATGTCCACACCTTCGAGCCCCATGCGCCTTACACCCCACCGGAGCCCTTCCGAGGACGTTGGGCGCCGGGCGTCTCGAGCACGACTGCGCGCCGTTCGTTGAACCTTCTCGACGACCTGCAAGCGGGGCGCATCGAGCGTACGGACAAGCTCGCCGCGGACTTAGAAGCGCTCTACGATGCCGAGATCGCCTTCAATGATCACTATTTCGGTGCCCTGCTGGACGAACTAGCGGCCCGGGGCCTGGATCGTGACACCGGAGTGATTCTGATGTCCGATCACGGGGAGGAGTTTTTCGAGCACGGCAACTGGCAGCACGGCCGAGCGTTGCACGGCGAGTCGGTCGACGTGCCGCTGGTGATCCGCTGGCCAGGCGCACGGCGCGGTGTCCGGTTCGCACAGCCGGTGCAGCAGATCGATCTCTTGCCGACGCTCTTGGCCGGGCTCGATCTGCCGCCCGAGGCGTCCTTGCAGGGCCACAGCCTCCTGCCAGTGATCACCGGCGACGTGGCGCAGCGCTCCGCGGCTCCGGTCTACTCCTATCTGCACCTCGATGGACCGGCCCGGATCAGCGTTCGAGCAGCGGGTTGGAAGCTGATCCAGCAGATCGAGGACGGCCGCCTCGTTTGGCCGCGCCTCTATCGCCTGCAGGACGACCTCGCCGAGCAGCACAATCTCGCCGACAAGCTGCCGATCCGTCGGGGTTATCTGGCCGCGCTACTGCGGGCCGAGCTCACGGGGCGGCAACGCCCAGGGGCCGGTGAAGCCGCGGTCATCGACGACGAGATCCGGGAGAGCTTGCGGGCCCTCGGTTATCTCGACTGAGCCAGACGGCACGCGACCTGGGCAGCTTGAGACCTGAGACGGCTTCGTCTCACGTCTCAGTTCGTCTCAACGTCGGCCGCTGCGTAGGCACACTCAAGTCTTTTGTATTCAGCCTTTGAGGACTTAGCAGGAGAGTGGTACGGCGGTTGCTATGGGTGCTCCCTGTCTGTGAATGAACCCCTGAGCGCTGGTCTAGGGCACGTGCCAGCAAGAGCGCGCTCAACCCATGATCCGAAAGGAGCCAGTTCATGATCTCTCGTTCCTCCCTTTCGTTGCTCGTCAGTGC
>JBCCGX010000863.1:0-4610 GCA_039029035.1 Acidobacteriota bacterium
GGCACCACCAGGATGGGGTGGGCACGCTGGGTGGAGCGCTCTTTCGGTGTCGCGATGTGAGGCAGACGGATGCGTAGCACCGCCATGATCAGAGCCAGGGTGTAGACCGGCCACAACAGAAAGGTGTGGATGTAGCCACGCCAGTTGGCGGCCATCGAGGAGGAGCCTCCGGACCACAGCGAGAGGGCTGCCCGGCGCACCAGGATGACCGAGGCGGCGAAGGGAATCGAGTGCAGCAAGTACTCGCTGAACGCCGCTCGGGCCGACAGCGGGCCGAACATGAGAATCGCCGCCGCAAGTAGCGCGTGGCTCAGGAAGACGGTACCGATCAGGTAGTAAGTGAAGCGCACCGCGTAGGCCAGGTTCTGGGTCAGCGACAGGCGCTTCCACACCCGGGGGTAGACCTCGAGCAGGATCTCGAACACCCCGCGGGCCCACTTGAGCTGCTGCTTGGCCGCCGCACCCAGATCGCCGGGGACCAGGCCGAGAGCCTTGAGCGACGGCACGAAGACCGAGCGCCAGCCGGCGGCGTGCACCCGCAGCGAGGTGTGGAGATCCTCCGCCAAGCCCGTCTGGTGGCCACCGATGCTGTCGAGCGCGACACGCCGGAAGGTGCAGTGGCTACCCCACACCTGGGCGGCACCACAGCCGTGCATGCCCATGGAGGTCGGGCCGAGAGCATCGGTCGACTGCTCGGCCGACGCCTTGGCGACCCAAGACTCGCAAGCATTGGAGAAGCCGACGGCACTCTGCACGAAGCCGACGGTGGGATCGCGGAAGTGGCCGAGGATGGAATCGAGATAGTCGGATTCCGGGATGTGATCGACATCGAACACCGAGACGAACTCGGCGTCGGACGCCTTGAGCGCTGCGTTAACGTTGCCCGCTTTGGCATCCCGATTGTCTGGCCGCACCAGGTACTCGACCCCGAGCTCTCCGGCCAGGGCCTCGAACTGCGGGTCGCGAGCGTCATCGAGCAGGAAGGTACGATGCGGATAGCGGATCGCCAGCGCCGCTTCGAGACACTGCCGCACCATCGGCAGGGGCTCGTCATAGACCGGGATGAAAACGTCGACGGTGCAATCCGGCGGCGGTGCCGCAGTCTCGGGATACTCGATCCGCAGATAGACGTAGCAGGCACAGTAGACCTGCACACCGACATAGAACGCGGCCAGAGCGAAGCACAACGCCAACCACGGATCGTAGATCCGGCTATCGCGGAACCACCAGCTGAAGTAGAGCACAGAGGTGGCGAATCCGACCAGGACGAGAGCCAGTAGGATCCATCGGCGGGGTGCCGCCGGGCGCGGCGTATCCGAGGCCGGCAGCATCGGAATGGTGGTATCGACAGGGCTTTCCATGAATCAGAGCTTCCAGGCGACAAGATGTTCGATGTTGAGGAGGCCTTTCATGTGAAACTCGGAGCGCGCACCGCCGCGGTCGAGATCGACGGCGCATCGTTGGCCAGGGGAGTTTCGAGCTTGGCGGCAAAGCTCTCGAGGGTGTCTCCTCCCTCGATTTCGATCCGGGGCAAGGCGAGCAACGAATGCCGCGCCTCGCAGATGCCTGGAGCGGTCGACACAGCGACCTCGTAACCACTGGCGCCGGCGAGGAATTGGACCGCCTTGCCGAAGGCACCCCAGGGGTAGGCCACCGAGGTGACCGGTGCCCCCAAGCCGTCTTCCAGCACCTTGCGCGAGCGCCGCAGCTCGCGCGCCGCGGCCGCCCACGAAAGGGATGGCAGCCAGGGGTGGGTCGCGGTATGGGAACCGAACTCGACCCCCGCGGCCTGCAGCTCGCGCACCTCCCGCCAGTCGAGCAACGGCAGCGTCTCGCCGAACTCTTCCTGGTCCCAGACGTTGGTGCCACCGATGCGATCCGCCACCAGGAAGACCGTCGCCTGAAATCCGTAGCGCTCGAGCACTGGCCAGGCGTGCTCAGCGAAGTCCTTGTAGCCGTCGTCGAAGGTGATCGCGACTGCACCCCGTGGCAGCGAGGAGCCGTAGATCACATGCTGGCTCCAATCCTCCAAGCTGACACCGACAAAGCCCTGCTCGCTGAGATAACGGATCTGCGCTTCGAAAGCCGCCGGTGTCACGCGGTAGGGTGCCAGCTCGGCACTGCCGCTGTCGGCAATCCGGTGGTACATGAGGATCGGCAGGCGATCCGTGACCCCGTCCTCGACCCAATGCCGGGCGACCTCGGGGGGTGGTGCGGCGGCGCTGCGGACCAGGATCTCGGGCGAGCGGCTGGGCGACTCCGCATCGTGAACGAACCGCTGGACGCGGTAGAACTTGGTGCGTAGCTCCTGTTCGAAACCGAGCTCCGGCGCGGCAGAAAAGACTTCGCTGATCGCCTTGGCGCCGTAGTTGAAGCCCCAGTCGAAACCGGCGCTCTCCGGATCGTCGACCGCCAGGTTGGCGTGTGCCATCACCAGTTGGCCACCCGGCGTCAGCGCCGCGGTCAGCTTGTCGACGAAAGAGCGCAATCGGTCGCGACGTCCGAAGTAGTAAAGCACTTCGCTGCAGACGATCAGATCGAATTGACCGGGGATCGGGTCACGCGTCAGGTCGAGCTGCTCGAAGCGCACCTGGGGGTGGTCGCCGCAGCGCTCGGCGGCGCGGTCCAGGGCGGTCTGGGAGATATCGACCGCCAGCAGGCTCGCGGTGCGCGGTGCCAGCTGGGCCGTGAAGTGGCCCTCGGCGCATCCGATCTCGAGCGCCTTGGCAATTGGCACTTCGGGGATCAGCTCCAGAGTCTGCTCGTACTTGGTCTGCTCGTACTCGTTGGTGTAGCCCCACGGATCCTCCCGCTCCTCGAAGAACTCCTCGAGGTTGCGACGGCTCTCGGGAAAGGCGTGGCGCTGGCGAAAGCGACGGTAGCGGGCGTAGAACCCGGGCGCCATACGCAGGCCCTGTGTGGCGAGCCTCAGCATTTGCTCGGCGACGAGCCAGACGCCCTTCTTGACATCTTGCCGCAGAGTCGAGGTGACCAATCGCAGCCAGGCGGGCAGGGCCCGCAGACGATACGACGACCCCAAGGGCACGGTCTTGACCTGCAGCAAAGCGCGCGCCGTGAGCGCGGTGCGACGAGCCAATCCCGGCGCCTCGACCTGCTGTTCCAGGGCCTGCAAGAAGCGCTCGGCCGCGGTCTCGAGCTCGCTCCAGGCCTCCGGCCACTCGGCCAACGGCCGACCACTGGCGTCCATCGCGGCCGAGGTGATCCAGTCCGCCACGAAATGGGGATCGAGCTCCGGAAAGGTCTCGCCTGTCAGCTCGTCGAGCAAGGATTCGGGATCATCGCCGACACCAAGCGCGAGGCCGGCGGAGAAACAGAGGTAGTAGTACTTCTGGAAGAGCACGAACTTGCGGTCGACGGGCACCCCTTTGGGATACACCGGATGCGGCCGTGGTACCCGTGAATCCGGTGCGTGGCCCTGTTCGAGCACCCGAATCGCGTCGACCAACATGCTGCGGGCCTGCTTCGAAGCCGAGCCCTTGCGCATGCGGTAGAAGGCCAGCACCTCTGGCACCGCACCGAAGCGAGCACCGGTCCGCGCTACGCGCTGCCAGAAATCCCAATCTTCGCTGGTGCGTAGCCCGGGCTCGAAACCGCCCGCCTCCTGGGCGACGGTCTTGCGCAGGACACAGGCGTGGATAGCGAAGCGCCAGTCCGTGGCCAGCTGCTCAAAGAGATCACCCACCCGCCGTGGCACGCTCTCACAGGTGCGATGCCCGTCAGAGGTGACCGAGCACCAGCCGGAGCGCACCGCATCCAGACTGTCGTCACGCGCCAAAGCCGCGGTCATCAGCCGCAGGTGCTCGGGTGCGATGGTGTCGTCGGCGTCGAGAAACAACAGCCAGTCGTGGCGCGCTTCGGCGATACCCCTATTGCGCGCCACACTGACCCCGGCATTGGCTTGCCGCACGAGCTGGATGCGCCGATCGCGCTTCGCGTAGCGCTCGGCGACGGCCGCGGTCTCGTCGCTCGAGCCGTCGTCGACGATGATCGCCTCCCAGGCCTCGTGACTCTGGGCGAGCAGCGCGTCGAGAGGCTCGTGCAGGGTGCGCGCGGCGTTGAAGGCCGGCAGGATCACCGACACGCCAAGGGCCGTAGGCTGGTCGTCTCGCCTCGTCATCGTCTCAGCCACTCGTTGCCACTGCCGCTTGCGTCTGCTGGGTGTTCATTCCCTTGGCGCCAACGTGGGGTGCTGTCGGCCGCGGCGCCAGGTGTCGATGTTGGCGATAGAAGCGCACCCCGGCAAAGCAGCCGGCAACCTCTGCCGCCAGCAAGTCGGAGCGATAGGCCGGATCGCGCAACAGGCTGCGCAAGCCGTACCCGGCATAGACCTTGGGCAAAGTCCACAAGAGGTGCCACAGGTTGCCGAGATCGCGATGCTGCTCGAGCTGCACCAGGGTCGAGGCGACGTGGCCGCGCATGTAGGCGCGAAGCTGGCTCTCCAGGCTCACCAGATCCCGGCGATGCTGGTGCTCGGTCACCGCTCGCGGTTCGTAGTGGCAGCTCAGATCGGCCGCCAGCACGCGATAGAACAGCTCGAGCTCTTCGCAGCCCCCAGCGCGGCCGGCGCCGAGCCGCTCGTCAAAGCCACC
>JBCCGX010000864.1:0-4610 GCA_039029035.1 Acidobacteriota bacterium
GTGGGCCGAGACAGCCGACCCTCGCCTGATGGCGACGCTCGATCTGGTCGCCAAGGCGACGAATCGGCCTTGGAGCCCCGTCGACCTCGGCCGCGGGCGCAACACCGACTCGACGTCATTTGGCGAGGCGGGGATTCCGGCGTTGACGATCCACTCGTTGACGCGGAAGACGCAGCGCATCCTGCACACGCCGCGGGACAGCCCCAGAGTGCTCGATCTCGAGCTCTACTACGACACCTTTCGATTGACGGTGGCGTACCTGGCGTATCTGGACGAGGTGTGGGAGTAGCGCGGAGCCTGGCAGTGAGCCTGCCGGAATCGGCGCTGCGAAAACTTTCCCGCCCGCTGCGCGTTGATAGAAGCGAACCCGACTGGCACCTGACACGACCCCGGAGCTGACCCCCATGCACGACCTCCTGCGCGACCTTCGATTCGGCCTCCGCGGACTACGGCAGCGCCCCGGCTTCAGCCTCGTGGCGATCCTGACCCTGGGTCTCGGCATCGGCGCGACGACGGCGATCTACGCGGTGATTCAAGGCGTGCTGCTGGAGCCGCTCGACTATCCCGAGCCGGATCGCGTGATGCTGGTGCAGGAGAAGAACCCCGAGGCGGGCTTCCCTCGCTTCTCGCTGTCGCCACTCAACTACCGCGATTACCGCGACATGAACCAGTCGTTCGAGTTTCTCGCCGCGTCCACCGGTGCCAGCCTGGCGTGGAGCCCCGAGGGAGACGCACCAGCGCAACAGTGGCGCGCCCGAGCGGTGACCCACGAGTTTCTCGATGTGCTGGGCGTCCAGCCGATGGTCGGGCGCGACTTTGGCCCCGAGCACGATCAGCCCGACGTGCCGCCGACCGTGCTGGTGGGCTACGAGATGTGGCAGAAGCTCGGTGCCGATCGGAGCATCGTTGGCACGGATCTGGTGCTCGATGGCAATCCGACGCGCGTCCTCGGCGTGCTGCCTCAAGGGTTGCAGCCGGATCGCGATGCCCTGATCCCCCTGGCGATGGACTACGAGGCCGGCGGCCGCGGTGGCCATTGGCTGATGGGCTTCGGCCGGCTGCGGGACGGCGTCACGGTGGATGCGGCGCGCAGCGACTTGGCGCGGGTGGCGGCGTCGCTCGAGGCCGAGTATCCGGAGACCAACACCGGCTGGGGCTCGATCGTCGATCCACTGCACGCGCGCATCGTGGAGAATGTCGAGACGGCTCTCTGGGTGCTCCTCGGCGCCGTGGGTGTGGTGCTCTTGATCGCTTGCGCCAACGTTGCCAACCTCACCCTGACCCGCTTGGCGCGCCAGGAGCGCGAGGTCGCGCTGCGCTGCGCCTTGGGCGCCGGCCGGTGGCGCCTGGTGCGCCAGATGCTCATCGAGAGTCTGGTGATCGCCGTGCTGGCGGGCGGTCTGGGCTTGCTCCTGGCGCGTATCGGCGTGCCGATCTTGCTGCAACTCGATGCCGGCAACCTGCCACGGGCCGACTCGATCGCCATCGATGGTTCGATCCTCGGCGTCAGTCTCGCCGTGGCCGTCCTGACGGCTCTACTCTTCGGCCTCGTGCCGGCGCTGTCGGTGGCGCGGCCGGATTTGGCCGGCACGATGAAAGACGGCGGACGCGGCCATGCCGGAGGGCAGCGCGGCGAGCGCCTGCGGACGACACTGGTCCTCGGTGAGGTGGCCCTGGCGCTGATGCTGTCGATCGCCGCCGGCCTGCTGGTGCGGAGCTACGGCAATCTGCTGTCGGTGGAGCCCGGCTTCGATGCCTCGTCGCTGTGGACTGCGTCGGTGAATCTGCCCGACGGCGCCTACGGCGAGCAGGCCCAGAGGGTCGGCTTCTACCAGCGGGCGCTCGATGCGGCTCGGGCGCTACCGGGTGTCGAAGCGGCGGCGACGGTGATGCCCATGCCGCTCTCGGGTGGCGACTACATTCTGACCTTCAATATCGAGGGGCGCCCGACGCCCGACCCGAACCAGGCGCCCAACGCCAACGTCCGCTTCGTGTCCGAGGGCTATTTCGACACCTTGAAGATCCCCTTACACAAGGGCCGGGCCCTGGACCGGCGGGATCGAGAGGACGCCGAACGGGCGCTGGTGATCAACCAGGCGGCGGCCGAAGCCTTTTGGAAAGGCGAGGATCCGCTCCAGGCGCGGATCACCTTCGGCCGACCCGATAGTGAGGATACCGAGTGGTTCAAGATCGTCGGCGTCGCGGCCAATGTGCGCCACGGCTCGCTCGCGGGAGAGCCGGAACCGGCGATCTACCGTTCCAATTACCAGGCGACCCAAGGCTTCGCCACCATCGTTCTGCGCACCACAGACGAGCCGATCGCCCTGGCGGAAGGGCTGCGCAACGTGGTGAGCCGCATCGACCCGGCACTGCCATTGGCTCGCGAGCAGACGGGTGATGCCTATCTCGCCGACGCCGTCGCCGAGCCGCGCTTCAACGCGTCCCTCCTCGGGCTCTTTGCGGGCCTCGCCCTGCTCCTGGCAGCGGTCGGTGTTTTCGGTGTCATCAGTTATACCGTGGCGCAACAGGTGCGCGAGATCGGTGTCCGCATGGCGCTCGGCGCCGGCGCCGGACGGATCGTCCGTTGGGTCGTTGGCCGGGGCTTTCGTCCCGTCGCCTGGGGCATCCTCATCGGTCTCGTCGGCGCCGTGCTCGCCAATCGCCTCCTCGGGAGCCTGGTCTACGGAGTGCCCACGGTCGACGTCGTGACTTACTTGGCGATCGCCGCGGGCCTCGCGGTCGTCGCCATCGTGGCGTGTCTGGTGCCGGCGCTGCGAGCCAGCCGGGTGGAGCCGGTGACGATCCTACGCGACGGTTGATCCGGCATCGACGGATTCTGTGTCGCTGATTCTGTGTCCACCGCTGCCGCGATAGAGTGGGCGGATGTGGTTCTGGAAGGCTTTTGCCTGGATCACCTTGGTCTGGGCCGGCGTGGCGCGGCGCGGTAAGGGCATCCTGATCAGGAAGAGCTCTGCCGACTCAGGTCCCGCGGGCGAGACCGAGCCGTTGCAGCAGAGCGGGCCGACCTGGCGCCGAGTCTCGTCGAGCAAAGGCTATCCCGGTCGGCGCTCATCGCCGGGTCCCGAGACTTCCGGCGAAGCGACCACCTCGGGAGCGTCGACCGACAAGACGGACGAGAGCCCTCGATAGCCTTGAAGGTGGGGTTTGCACCACCTTGGCGACTGATCTCTTGTTGAGGGTCGAGTCGTTTTGTTGATGCAAAATCGCAAGCGTCGGCGCATAGTCTTATTGCAAGGAAGCCGCAGCACGGCGTCGGAGGTGGTCCGATGGACGGGGGAGGCGTCTCTCTCGGCAAGCACGATGCCGGGGAGAGACCTGCCCGTGTTGACGCTCCTACGCACAGGTGTGGACTTCGTTCTGAGCAACCCCAAGGGAAAAGAGGTAGAGATGCGTCAAAGAAGCGGTATTGAACGACCTGGACTCGCGACAGCGATTCTTGCGGCGATTTGGCTAACGGTAGTTCCGGCTGCGTTCGCCGCGAGCCCGGTGGCTTTTGCCGAGGATGGGCTCGGCGCCTGTGCCGTCCCGGATAGTGACCCGGTGCGGTTACCCCCGACGACAGCTCCGATGACGAAGATGGGGACCGCTGCCGACTGCGGCTTCGACTCGACCAACCCGAGCGCCGACTACGATCCCTCGGTCGGGCTCGAGACGCTCGAAGTGGTGGTCCACATCCTCATGGACGACACCTGCACCCAGGGCGTGGTATCGGACGCGACGGTCCACACCCAGATGGACATCCTGAACGAAGACTTCCTCGCCATCTCCGGCTCGCCGGGGGCCGGTGGAGTCGACACCCAGATCCAATTCGTTCTTGCCGACGAGGATCCGGATGGCAATCCGACCACCGGCATCACCCGTGACTGCAACACCACGTGGTACAACGATCAAGGCGAGTACTGGGAGACCCTGGCCTGGGATCCCGACCGTTACATCAACATCTACGTCAACACCGCCGGCGGTGCCGGCGGCTATGTGCCCTTCCTGCCTTCGGCGAGCAATGCCGATATCGGATCGACCTCGGACCGCGTCGTGATCAACCAGTTGGGTTTCGGCCCCGGTGGTCCGGTGCCGGCGCGTGACCAGGGACGGCTCACCACCCACGAGGTCGGCCATTACCTCGGCCTCTTCCATCCCTACTTCGGCGGCTGTGGCGTTTCGACGGCGCCGGATTGTTACACCACCGGTGACCGCATCTGCGACACCGAGCCGGATGACACCTCCCACAGCGGTTGCCCGGTGGGGCAGACGGCCTGCGGTGGCTTCACCCTCCCGGCGACCAACTACATGGAGCTGACCGACGACAGCTGCAAGGATCGCTTCACTCTGGAGCAGGCGCGGCGTATGCGCTGCACCCTCGAGTTCTACCGTCCTGACCTGACCACCGGGGCCCTCTGCGACGGTGTCGTCTGTGATCCCGGTGAGGTCTGCGACGAGGTGAGCGGCACCTGCGTCGCCACCGATCCGGTGCTCTGGATGTCATTCCGCAGCAACACGACGGTACCCGGCGTCGGCACGGTGGCCGATGAAGACATCGTTTCCTACGATGAGAGCACCGACACCTGGGCACTCGAATTCGACGGCTCGGA
>JBCCGX010000865.1:0-4610 GCA_039029035.1 Acidobacteriota bacterium
GACTTTGAGTCATTGTTTGGGCAGGTATAGCAGGGTTGGCTGGGTCGTGGGCCGATAGTCTAGACTAAGCTCGATGGCCCAACAGCTCGCGATCGATTACCTGCCTGAAGCGCTGGAAGATACGGCGGTCCTTCACCTGCGTGGCCAGGCGACGTTCCGCGAAGCACCAGAGCTGCGCTCGCGCCTGTTCGAGGCTCTGGCCGCCCACGGCAAGGGCCATCGCCTGGTGGTGGAGCTGGCGGAGGTCGAACGGATCGATACCGCCGGCATGGCGGTGCTGGTCGAGGGGCTGCTGGCGACCCGTCAAGAGGGGCCTGACCTCTTCTTCTGTACCCCTTCGGACTCGGTGCACAAGGTCTTTCGACTCGCTGGCCTCGAAGAAGCTCTGGAGCGTTGCTACGGCTGCCTGGGTGACGTTCCGACGGCCGCAGGCGGATGAGTGACGGACCCCTGGCCCGGCTGGGCTCTGCGGTGGAGGCCCGATTGGCCGCCATCGGGCGCCAATCACAGCTCGCCGCCAGTGCGGCGGAGCGCACCCTGGTCGGGCCCTGGCGCGGCGAGCGCTTCCGTTGGCGCGAGACGCTGCAGGAGATCCACCGTGCGGGCAACGCCTCGCTGCCCCTGGTCGGTTTGATCTCGGTGCTGGTGGGCATGATCCTGGCGTTGCAGTCGGCCTACCAACTGCAGCAGCTGGGGGCCGAACGGTTGGTGGCGCAGCTCGTCGCGGTGTCGGTCACCCGCGAGCTGGCGCCGCTCTTGACGGCCATCCTGGTCGCCGGCCGGGTCGGTTCGTCGATCAGCGCCGAGCTGGGCACGATGAAAGTCTCCCAGGAGGTCGATGCCCTGACCGTGATGGGGATCGATCCGATCAGCTCGTTGGTGGTGCCGCGCCTCATGGGTCTGGCGGTGGCGGTGCCGTGCCTCACCCTCTTCGCCGATGTGGTGGGTATCCTCGGTGGCGGCCTGGTGGCGACCGGCATCCTGGGGCAGAGCGCGAGTGGTTACCTGGCCGACAGCATCAACGCCCTGCAGCTCGAAGACATCTGGGGTAGCGTGCTGAAGGCCTTGACCTTCGGGGCCATCATCGGCCTCGTGGCCTGCCATCAGGGGCTCGAGACCCGTGGCGGCTCGGGCGAGGTGGGGCGCTCGACGACCGCCGCGGTGGTGCGCTCGATCGTGTGGATCATCATCGCCGATCTCTTCGTCACCGCCGTGCTCTACCTGAGGCATTGAGCGATGGCGATCGAAGCCAAGGGGCGCGGCGAGTCGCCGGCGATCGAAGTGCTCGGGCTCGAGAAGAGCTACGGTGGACCGAAGATTCTGCGCGGCCTCGACCTCACGGTGCAGCGCGGGGAGACCCTGGTCATCCTCGGTGGCAGCGGCAGCGGCAAGAGCACCCTCTTGCGCTGCATGGTGGGGCTCGAACAACCGGATGCGGGGACGGTCCACATCCAGGGCACCGATCTCTTCGCCGCCGATCGTGCCACCCTGGCCGAGCTGCGCCGGCGGATGGGTATGGCGTTCCAGGGCAGTGCCCTTTTCGGCTCATTGACCGTGGCCGGCAATGTCGATCTGCCGCTGCGTGAGCTCACCCGTCTGCCGGCCTCGACGCGGCGTATCGTGGTGCAGATCAAGCTCGCCCTGGTCGGCCTGGAGAGCGCCCTCGAGCGCTATCCGGCCGAGCTCTCCGGCGGCATGCAGAAACGCGCCGCCTTCGCCCGGGCGATGGCCTTGGATCCCGACCTGATGTTCTGTGACGAGCCCTCCGCCGGCCTCGATCCGGTCACCGCGGCGGGGCTCGATCGGCTGCTGATTCGCCTCAAGGAGGTCTTCGGCATGACCCTCGTTATCGTCACCCACGAGATGGACTCGGCGTTCGCAGTGGCCGATCGCATCGCCCTGATGCACCGCGGTCGTTTCCTGGTCACCGGCCCGCCCGAGACGGTGCGCGCGAGCCAGAACGAGATCGTGCGGCGCTTCCTCGATCGGGTGCCGGAAGAGGAGCACGACGAGGGCGAACGTTACGAACAACTGATGAGGAGCTGGGCATGAGCCGAGCGAGTGAGGTGCGGACCGGTCTCTTCGTGGTCGTGGCCTTGGCGATCCTCGGTCTGGGCACCCTGTGGATCCTGGGAGCCAAGCCGTGGAGCGGCGCCCGCACGCCCTACGAGGTGTTGATGCAGCGCGCCGGCGGCGTGCGCAACGGGGACCAGGTGCGGCTCGCCGGCGTCGAAGTTGGCCGGGTCGAGGAGGTTCGCCTGGCGGTAGGGGAAGAGTGGCCGGTCACCTTTACCATCCAGCTCGACGAGGCGGTTGTCCTGAGCACTGAGTCGAGCGCTCGCTTCGCCAGCGATGGGCTGCTGGGCTCGAGCTTTCTGGAGATCGTTGCTGGTCCGCCGACGGCCGATCGCCTGCCCCCCGGCGGGCGCATCTACGGCAAAGCCGGCGGGGGCCTGAGCGACATGCTGGCCGGTATGGACGGGATGACCGACAAGGTCGACCGCCTGCTGGACGATGCCGGCGAGTTGGTCCGTACGGTAAGCACGCGCCTCGATTCGACCCTCGACCGAGTGGACCAGCTGCTCTCTGATGACAACTTGGTGGCTTTCCGTGGCAGCTTGCAATCGATGCAGCGCCTGCTCGGCGACGTCGAAACCCGCTTGCCGTCGCTTTTGGCCAGGGTCGAGGCCGTGACGGCAAAGGCCGACGGTAGTCTGGAGGAGGTCCCCAGCCTGGTGCAGGAAGTCGATCAGCTGGTCAGTGACCTGCGCACGGCGCTAGGCCAGGACGGTGAGCGTCTCGGTGGTGTCCTCGACCAGGCGCAGTCCGCCCTGGGCTCGGCCGATGGTGCTTTCACCGCTCTCGAAGACCGGGAGGCCGATCTCGAGGCGACGATGCGTAACCTGCGCGAAGCGTCAGCCCACCTCAAAGCCTTCGCCCAGTCGATCCGCTCGCAGCCTTCACGGGTGCTGCGCACCCCCAAGACCCCCGACCGCAAGCCTGGTGAAGGAGTGCAGCGATGAGGCGATCACGGCCGATGTGCATGGGGTGGGGTCGGCTGGCGACCGCCACTGTTTTCGCTGCCACTGCTCTGGCAGTCGTTACAGGCTGCGGCTCGGTGCCACGGACGCATTACTATGTGCTGGCGCCGTCCGAGGGCCCGCAGGTCAGCTCGCCGACCACCGTCGGCCAGCGGCAGGTCGTCGGCGTCGAGACCTTCCATGTCGATCCGCCCTACGACCAGGGGCTGGTGGTCTATCGTCTGGCCAGCCGCCCGGGGGAAGTCGGCTTCTACGACTACCACCGTTGGGCGGCGCCTCTCGGCAGCTTGGCGGCCCTGGCTTTCGCCGACAGCGCCGGCGAGTCGCCGGAGGGGCCCGCGGCCGACGTCGTTTTCGAGCCCACGACCCCCACCGGCAGCTACAGCGCATTCCTGCGCGGCAGGATCCTCCACCTGGAAGAGGTCGACCACCCCGACGGCCAGGTGGTGCGGATCGTCCTGGAGCTCGCCCTCGACGATCCGAAGAAGGTGCCGCTCTGGCATCGTACCCTGCGCAGCGAGACCCGGCTCCAGGCCCAGGAGGCGTCACAGATCGTCGATCAGATTCGGACAGACTTCCAGGCCTTGGTGTTGAGCGCCCGAGCCGAAATTCGTGCGGTGTTGGCAGAGGACGATTGAGCGCTGGCGTCAGCCCTGGTCCGCCGCGGCTTGAGGGTTCTTGGCCATGAAGGTCGAGATGCACTCCGGGCACAGGCCGTGGGTGAACTCGGCGTCCGAGCGGTCGCGAATGTAGATCTCGATGCGCTCCCAATAGCCCTGGTCGTCGCGCACCTTCTTGCAAGACGAGCAGATCGGTAACATGCCGCTCAAGGTCTTGACCTCGGCCAGAGCGTCTTCGACTTTGCGCTTCTCCTCGACCAGCTCGCGGGTTCGTTCGGCGACCCGGGTTTCGAGCTCGCGAGCCTTCGTCTCCATCCGCCGGAAGCGCGCCTTGTAGGCCGCAAAGGCGAGGCTGGCGACGGCCAGCAAGCAGAGAGCGAGGAATCCACCGCGGCGCCAGAAGGGGGCGGCGATGTCGAGTTGTACAGGGTCCGCCGCGGCGGTCCAGCGACCGTCGACCCCGGCCGCTTCGACTTCGAAGCGATAGCTGCCCGGCGACAGATTGGTGTAGCGCACGCTGGTTTCGGCACTGGGTGCTCCGAAGTCGGTGTCGTAGCCGATCAGTCGGGTGCGATAGGTGATGCTGCGCGCATCACGAAACGAGATGCCGATGAAGGAGAAGGTGATGTCGCGCTCGTTCCATGGCAGAGCGAGCTCGAAGGGCGGTTCGACCCGCTCGCGGGTGACGGTCTTCACCGAGGTGACACGGACCACCGGCGGCGGCGATTCGGTCACGGTCGGATTGGGGGCGAAGCGCGCCAAGCCGCCGTTGTTGCCGAAGCCGAACCAGGCCGAACCGTCGGGGGTTGCCAGGGCAGCGAAGGCGGCGATCTCGTCTTCGATCAGACCGTCGCGCTTGGAGAAGTTGATCCAGCGCTCGCCGGTGAAGAGATCGAGGCCGCGATTGGTGGCGACCCAGATGCGGCCCTGGGCGTCCTCGATCAAACCC
>JBCCGX010000866.1:0-4606 GCA_039029035.1 Acidobacteriota bacterium
CCCACAGGATCGTAGCCGAGAGCCTGCAGTCGCTCGAAGAAACGCCGGCTGTCGTCCGCCATGCTCCATGCCTCGTGAGAGTTTCGCAAGTCGTATTTGCCCCAATCGAGGTAGACCTCGAGTCGCTGTTCGTGCGAGGGTCTCAGCCAGTTGGCCGGCCCGCCCTCGGGAGCGGTGAGGGCATAGATCGACTGCAGAGCCATTTTGCCGACCGTACCCGGCCGCCGCAAGGTGCTGTACGCTGCCGTCAAAGCTTCCCAGCCCATACCGACGCTGATCCGCGATTCGGCGACGGCAAGGGTGCTATAGGTCGAGTCGATGAAGGGAACCAGCTCGTTGGCGAACATGTCAGCAAAGACGCTGAGGGACCCGAAGCCGTCTTGCAAGATGAAGACTGCCACCAGGGGCTGTACAGCGTCCCCGATCAGGTGGTCGAGCGCCTGGGGAAATCCGCCCCGGTCGAGAGCGCCGCGGCCGCCGAAGAGATACACCACGGGATATCGCCGTGCTGCCGTATAGCCGGGTGGGCGATAGACAGTGAGTGGGACCTCCCGTCCCAAAATCGAGCTCGGCAAGGCTGTCTGTTCCAAGGTACCTCGCGGGCGGGGCGGTTGCCGAGTCTCGTCTGGCGGCTGTAGCTCGTCCGGCGCCTGCCAGCCTGGCTCTTGCCAGCCGGGCATGACGAGCCAGGACATCGCGAGGTCGCCGCCGTAGATCGGTTCGAAATCGGGACCATAGACCGAGCTCCGCACCTGGCGAGGATTCAGCGGGTCCAGGGTCGGCTCGAAATCGACCAGAAACAGATAGCTGATCGCAGCGTCCGGCTCCAGACGCACCGAGTGGAAAAACAAGTCGGTTTCGGCCATGCGGGTCATCGGCCACTCGCGACGCGCCCCGGGCAAGTCGCCGGCGAGCGCCACGTCGCGAGCTTCTCCGCGATAGATGAAATGCGCCGTATCGCCTTCGATGAGCGGAAACGGGGCTCGCCCGGCGCCGAGGTTGCGCCATCGCAGCAGCGCGGCATCGAGGACCAACTTCGGGTCAGCCGCCTCTCGTAGCTGGTTCTGAAGATTGCGTAGCAGGTGGTTCGTCGGCGCCTCCGGTCCGTCTTGGCCGTCGGACGCCGGGTGGCCGGGGCTCTTGTTTCTGGAGATCTGGCTGTCGGCCGTCTGCAGCTCGGTCGCCTTACCTACAGGATCGACGCGCGCAATCTCGCTCAGGCTGCGCGAGTAGATCGCGCCTTGCGCGAAACTGGGAGAGGTCCAGCTGTGCGCCGAGAAGAGCGCCCGGGCGGCGCGCTCCTGGTAGCCTTCCGCCGTCGCTCGCACCAGATGTAGCCCACCCTGCTTGGTCTGGATCACCAGGTGCCCGTCCACCAGGATCGGGAAACCGTCCCCCGGATCCCGAGAGCGCCAACGGCTCTCGCCGGTCTCGGCATCGACACAGGTGAGGAACCGGCTGCTGTAAGCGTAGACGTTGCCGGCATAGACGACCGGCAGAGCGTAGCTGTTGCGGATCGAGCGGCTCTCCCAGATCCTCGTCGCGGAGCCGAGGGTGGTTTGAGGCCCTGAGCCTGCGACCCGGTCGATCGCGGCTCGGTCGATCGCGACCCGGTCAATCTCGATCAGTGAAGAGGCGTCGTCACGGTGCGTCAGGAGCAGCCGATCGGGGCCGACGGCGACGGGTGACAGGCTGTCTGCTCCGCGGGTCCCGAAACCTTCATGCGGAAACTGCCACAGCACCGAGCCGCGGCGGGCGTCGAGCACGAAGAGGCGGGTATTGCCCGCGAAGACGACCCGTTCGTGGTCGCCTGGCGGCCAGATGATGGGCGATTGATAGGCGAAGGCGTCGGTTCCGGCCGACCACTCTAGCGCCCCGGTTCGGGCGTTGAAGCCGCCGATGGCGCGACCTCCGCCGCCGACGGGCAACACCAGGATCTCACCGAGCAAGCGAGGCGAGGCGCTGAATCCGTAGTGCGGTTTGCGCGCCTGGTGCGCTTGGGGCAAATGGATGCGCCACAGGACCTCGCCCGACTCGACGCGGGCGGCGACGAGGTCTCCCCTCGGCCCGAGGGCAAAGACGAGCTCTGAACCCACAGCCGGTGTCGCCAGCGGGCCCGTGTGTGAGCCGTCATGGCCGAGATAGGTCGGCCCCAGAGGCAGCTGCCACAGCGTGGCGCCGGACGCCGTGTCGAGGGCGATCAGCCGATCGTCGTCGCCGTCCGAGAAAAGGGTGAAGAGCCTGCCTCCGGCAACCGCGATACCTGAATAGCCGCTGCCTAGGGCGCGTCGCCAGGACACTTCCAGGTCGACGGGTCCGGCGCTCGGGAAAACCCCTGTCTCCGGCGACCGGCCGTCACCGTCCTGGCCGCGAAACGCTGGCCATTCCGCTGCTCTGTGGTTGACCACCCAGAGCGCCTGCGCCAGCAGCATCCATCCGACCAGGGCGACTCGCTGCAATCCACGCTTGGTGTTGGCACGTCTCATCAGCAGCGAGCCTACCGCACGACAACGCCCGCCCGCCCCTCATGAATCATCAAAACGACTAGCCGGTTGGTCGAAGCCGGGCACCTCCCAGGATAAGTGCATGGCACTGCCCGAACCAGCACTGCCCGAAGCACTGCCCGCAGCGGGGCCGAGTCCTTCGGGCGCGACGGGCGAACACAAAACAGAGATCGTCTCGCGCCGAGCTCGAAACGGCTTTTGCAGCAACCGACCCAGCGGCTGGCGGCCGAATTCGCCATGCCTCTGGTCCATAACATCCGTGCGGCGTCCACATGAGCGTTCTAGGATTCCTAGAACGCCTCTGCGGCGCCCACAGAAGCGTTCTGGGATTTCTACAACGCCCGTGTGTCGTCCCCACAGCCGTTCCAGGATTTCTAAAACGTTCCCGCGTCACCCCCGCGGCCGATCCGGGATTCCTAGAACGTCCGTGTGTCGTACCCACAACCGTTCTAGGATTTCTAAAACGCCTGTGCGCCGTCTCCACAGCCGTTGTGGGATTTCTACAACGCCCGTGTGTCTCGCCCACGAACGTTCTAGGATTTTCCCAACGGCTCTGCCTGCGGCGCACGAGCGACCCCGGATCTCCGAATCAGCCGTGTGCGAGACCCGGGAGCACCCCGAGATGGTTTGGTCGGCCATGGTGTTGGCCCGCGAGAGGGCCGGGTTCTCCAGCACCGCTGGCGCAGGATCCGGACGTCCCGCTTCGACCAGCCAATCCTTCAAAAAGCGTCGGTGACCACCGAGAGAGCGGTGTGATCGAACACTTCGGGGCTGGAGAAAAACGGGAACATGAGGATTTCACCGCCGACGATGGCCTGCATCTCGGGACCGATCGCGGTGAGAACCACAGCGCTCCCCTCACCCAGGCGGATGCCCTCGACCACGTTCTGCTGCAGCACGTTGCCGTGCCGCCGAGTCTGAGCGTAGTAGTTGAAGACCGAGGTTGGGTTCGGCGGAGCCGTGGGGTCGGGCAGCGTGATCAAGCCACTGAGCTCGAACGCGAGCTTGGGAGGCTTCGGTACGTCCACCGCAAGAGCGGGCTGCTCATCGATCTCGTACGAGAGCTGCGGCGTAAAGCGAGCGTTGACCCCTAACCGGCGTAGCTTGACGGCAAGCCGGGGGTGATCGGTGGCCAAGAAGATCTGGTAGAAGTCACCGTTGCCCGGCGCCAGCGGCGGCACGACGGCGACCCCGAACTGAGCAAAGATACCCGGCCGGCTCCAGCCACCGTCGACGACGATCTCGGCGCACGAGCCGGCCTGCGCAACGATCACGGCCAGGCCAGGCACCGGCTCGATCACGGTGTAGTCCTCGGGTACCCGGTCAATGACATTGGCCATCGGGACCAGACCGACCCCGGCGAACTCGTCGCACGCCACGTACTCGGCTTCGAAGTCACCTGGCGGGCCGATCGAATGCAGCGAGGTGGCCTCTCCGCCATCGTCCGCCAAGGTAACGGTGCCGACGGCAAGCATCATCATCCATAAGATCAGGAGGGGCCAGAGTTTGGTTCTTGCAGTGTGCATTCGCGTGCTTCCTTTGGGTTGAAGTAGAACTCGAAGTCGGCGCCTGGTGGCGCCCTCAGAAAGCCAAACGATCCGCGGCAGAAGATTTCTCATCCCGGCCTGGGATCGGTTGAGATTCCCTGCTGCCTTGCCAACACAACTGAGCGAGAGGCCTACCCGAGTCTCGGCTGATAGAGTCCCCTTATGAGCTGGCTCAGCAAACTCTTCCGTCCCAAGGAGCAGCCGGTCTCCGAGGAGCCGGAAACCGGAGCCAGCGATATTCCCGAGGCGGTCCTCGTGCACGAGCGCCCCTGTTGGGATCCTGTCGTCGAGCAGCGCCGCGGGGAGCTGACAGGCAGTAAATTCGGCGGACTCGCTGCGCTTCGCCCCGATGAGGAATGGCCGGCCTGCGGCAACTGCAAGATGCCGATGCAGCTTCTCGTTCAACTCAATTCCCAGGAGCTCCCTGCGGACGTGGGCCGTTTGGTGCGGGGATTCTGCAGCTGTTCTACTGTATTTCGAGCGAGCCTCTTTGCGAGTGCGACGCCGAAGCCTGGGCGCCCTTTGGCAAGAGCACCCTGGCTCGGGTTCTACCGC
>JBCCGX010000867.1:0-4605 GCA_039029035.1 Acidobacteriota bacterium
GACGAGCAAGAGCTGGCCGACCTGTTGGCCGAGATCGAAGGGCTGTCCGATGAAGGAGCCGGGGTGCTGCTCGGCAGCGGCGGTCACGCCTCGGAGCCGGAGGGTTCGGCATGACCGAGCTGCTCGACCGGGTCGAGAACCTCTCGCCCGAGAAGCGGCGTCTGCTGCTGCGCAAGCTGGCGCAGCGCCGCTCCGGCAAATCGAGCCCACCAAGGATTCCGCGGGTCGATCGCAACACCCCCGGTTTCGAGCTGTCCTTCGCTCAACAACGCCTCTGGTTCCTCGACCAGCTCGAGCCCCTCTCTTCGGCCTACAACATCCCGATTGCCCTGCGCCTGACGGGGCGCCTCGACCGCGCCGTTCTCCAACACAGCGTCGCCGCCCTGATTCGGCGCCACGAAACCCTGCGCACCCGATTCGTCGACCGAAACGGCGTCGCCGAGCAGCGGATCACGAGCGACTTCATCGTCGCCATTCCGCTCGTCGACCTGAGTCACTTGAGCCCGCAGCAGAGAGAAGACGAGGCTCGGCGCCTGGCCGGAAGGGAGGGGCAGCGCCCCTTCGACCTCGCTCATGGCCCCTTGTTGCGCAGCGGCCTGTTGCGGCTCGGTGACGAAGATCACATCGCTCTCTTGACTCTCCATCACATCGTTTCGGACGGATGGTCCAGCGGTGTGCTGGTGCGTGAGATCTCGACCTGCTACCAGGCACTCGCGGCGGGCAACCGACCGGCGTTGGCCGATCTGCCCGTGCAGTACGTCGACTACGCGGTCTGGCAACGCCAGTGGCTCACCGGCGAGGCTCTGAACCAGCATCTCACCTATTGGAAGGAGCAACTCCCCGGCGCCCCGCCGCTGCTCGAGCTGCCGACCGACCGGCCGCGATCGAAATCGCGCTCCTATGCTGGCGACAATATCCGCTTCCACCTGGATCCACCCCTGGTGGAATCCCTCCGCGCCTTCAGCCAGGAGCATCAAGCGACTCTCTTCATGACCTTGCTGGCCGGTTTCGGGGCGCTTCTCCAACGCTACTCGCGCCAACCGGACGTGCTCATCGGCTCGCCGGTCGCCAACCGGACGGCTGCAACCGAGAACCTCATCGGTTTCTTCGTCAACACCCTGGTGCTGCGAGTGTCGCTGACCGACCGGCCGGGGGCCGCGACGCTGCTCCGCCGGCTACGCCAGGTCACCCTCGGCGCCTACGAGCATCAGAATCTGCCCTTCGAGATGCTGGTCGACGAGATGCAGCCGGAGCGCGTGCTCGGCCACTCGCCTCTTTTCCAGGTAATGCTCACCTACCAGAACACACCCCAGGAGAGCATCCGCCTGCCGGGTTTGAGCATCGCAGGCTTCTCGATGCCGGCGACCGCCGCCCAATTCGATCTCGAGCTTCTCGCGGTCGAGCGCCAGGACGATCTCGAATGCAGCTTCATCTTCAGTACCGAGCTCTTCGACCGCAGCACCCTGGAGCGCATGGCCGGCCACCTGCCCCGGCTGCTGACGGCGATGGTCGACAGGCCGACGCTACCGATCCCTCGTCTGTCGCTGCTGGCGACGCCTGAGGTCCACCAGCTGACCCTGGGCTGGAACGACACGACGGCACCGCCAATTCGGCCGCCTCTCACGCCGCAGCTCGTGCTCCAGCAAATGGCTCGAACGCCGGACCGCCCCGCCGTCGAAGGCACCGGCGAGGTCTGGAGCTACCGCCACCTCGAGCGCCAGACCGCGAGGGTGGTCGGCGCTCTGCAGCGGTTCGAGGTCCCGCCGGAGGGCATCGTCGCGGTCCTGGCGCAGCGCGGGCCGGAGCTCGCCGCGGCTCTGCTGGGCTGCTTCCAGGCCGGCGCGGTCTACCTGCCGCTCGATCCGCACCATCCCCCACCGCGCATTCGCCAGGTGCTGGAGCGCAGCGGCGCGACCCTGGTCCTGGTGTCCCGGCAGTTGTCCGACAAGCTCGAGGACGCGGTTCGGGACAGCGCACTCTTGCCGGCCCTGCGCGTCGTCTCGCTCGAGCAAGCGTTGGCCGGCGATCCGGCGGCCAGCGCGGTGCAGGTGCCGCGCGATCCTTCACGCCTGGCCTACGTCATCTACACCTCGGGCTCGACCGGCATTCCCAAGGGGGTGATGGTCGAGCACCGAGGCATGCTCAACCATCTCCTCGCCAAGGTCGAGGACCTCGATCTCGTTCGCGACGATGTCGTTGCCCAGACCGCTTCGCAATGCTTCGACATCTCGATCTGGCAATTCGTCGCGCCGCTCCTGATCGGCGCTCGGCTGAACGTCTTCTCCGATGAAATCGTGCACGATCCGGCACCGTTTCTCGAGCGCACGGAAGTCGACCGCATCACCATCCTCGAGACGGTGCCGTCGCTTCTGGCCCTGCTGGTCGAGGAGAGTACCGCCCTGGCCGGCCAGAAGGCGCCCTTCAGCGCTCTGCGCTGGATGATTCCGACCGGCGAGGCGCTGCCGCCGGAGCTGGCGCGGCGTTTCCTCGCCGCCCATCCCGGCGTGCCGATGCTCAACGCCTACGGGCCGACCGAGTGCTCTGATGACGTGTCGCACCACCGAATCGAGCTGCCGCCCGCGCCGACGACGGTGCACATGCCCGTCGGGCGACCGATCCGCAACTTTCGTCTCAACGTGCTCGACGGTGAGCTCAACACCGCGCCGATCGGTGTGGTCGGCGAGCTCCTCGCCGCCGGCACCGGCGTCGGCCGCGGCTACCTCGCCGACCCGGTCCGCACCGCTCTCGCCTACCTCCCCGATCCGCTGACCGAGCGCGCCGGATCGCGGATCTATCGCACCGGCGACCTGGCCCGCTTTCTCGCCTCCGGCGAGATCGAGTTTCTCGGCCGTGGCGATGACCAGGTCAAGGTGCGAGGCTTCCGCATCGAGCTGGGCGAGATCGAGGCGGCGATCGTGCGCCATCCTTCAGTCAGGGAAGCGGTGGTCGTCGACCGCAACGATCCGGGATTCGGCACTCGCCTTGCGGCCTACGTCGTCGGCCAGCCGCAGGGGCCACCGGCGGCGGACACTTTGCGCGAGTATCTGGCCGACAGCCTGCCCGAATACATGGTGCCTTCGGCGTTCGTCCTGTTGCCGGCCCTACCGCTGACGGCCAATGGCAAAGTCGACCGCAAAGCCCTCCCCGATCCGGGATTGGCGAGCAGCGAGCCGGAGCGTCAAATCGTTGCGCCCCGGTCGGCGCTCGAGAAGGTCCTGGTGCAGATCTGGTCGGAGGTTCTAGGACGCCAGCGGATCGGCATCCACGACAACTTCTTCGCCCTCGGCGGCGATTCGATTCTCAGCATCCGAATCGTCGCGCAAGCCAAACGCCAGGGTTTGGTGCTGACGGTCAAGGATGTCTTCGACAACCAGAGCGTGGCGGAGTTGGCGGCTTGTGTCGAGGCCGCGGTGCCGGCGAGCAGCGAGTCGGTGTCGGCCGTCGGGCTCTCGGCCGTTCAGCACCGCTGGCTCGAGACTTCCATCGGGCAGTTACGAGGCGGCGGCCGCGCTGCGCTCTTCTCCGCCTCCAACCCTCTACCGGTCCGCGCCTGGCGGCGAATCCTCTCGATCCTCGTCGCGCACCACGACGCGCTGCGCCTGCGATTCGAGACCGACGCTCGGACCGCCGAGCCAACCGACGTCGACGCGGCCTGGCACCAGACCGTCGCCGGGGACGCGACCCTCGAGCCCCTCGTCATCGACCTCAGCCGGATCACCGCGGCCGCCCGAGAGAGCCTCCTGCGCGACGCGTTGCGCGATCTCGCGGCAGGGCTCGAGCCGCTCGAAGGTCGCGGCGCACGCGTCGCCCTGGTCACCAACCAGGGCTCTGTCGAGGGCCTGGGCCTCAGTCTCCATCCGCTGATCGCCGACGCCTCCAGCTGGCGGATCCTGGCCGAGGATCTCATCGCTCTGCGCCGCCAGGCAGCAGCCGGTGAAGAGCTCTCTCTCGCCGGCCCGGCGAAGTCCTGCCTCGACTGGGCGCGACACCATCAGCCACGCCAACCGCCTCCGGCAAGGCGCTCGGCCGCGCCTAGACAGAGCCACCGTTTCCGCCTCTCGACCTCCGACAGTGCGCGCCTCGACCGACATCTGCTCGATGGCTACCGAGCCCACCTGGGCGACGGGCTGCTGACGGTGCTCGCACGGGCGCTGAGCCACTCCGAGCAAGCCTGGCGAGTCGATCAATGCCTGGATGGGCGCCGAAATGCTGAACCCGGCCTGCGGCGCACCGTAGGCCAGCTCGCCTCGCTGCAAGCGCTGACCCTCACCTTGCCATCAGACGCCGCGAGCGGCGACACCATAGGCCAGGCTCTCAAGTCGATCAAGGAGCAGATCCGGCGAGCGGCGCACGCATCGCCCTCAGCCGACGATGGGCCGCCTACGGCCGAGGTGCTGCTCGAGATCGAGGAGCGCTTCTCGGCGACCGATCTGGGGGCGTCGGCGACGGCCACTTCCGGAGCCGGCTTGCGAGACGGCTATGCCCTGGCGCTGAGCTGCCGCCGACACGACGACGGGCTCGAGATCGAGCTGGCAGGTAGCGCGCCTTACCAGGGATTCGAGATCGAGGCTCTTGCCGACCGTGTGCGCCGCGAGCTGGCGGCGC
>JBCCGX010000868.1:0-4599 GCA_039029035.1 Acidobacteriota bacterium
CCCCCCGGCAGATCCTGGCGCACCAGGGCGACCGCTTGGCGAACCTGCGGCTGCGACCGCAGCACCGCCTCGATCTCACCGAGCTCGATGCGAAAGCCGCGCAGCTTGATCTGGTGATCGATCCGGCCGAGAAACGTCAGCTCGCCCTCGTCGCGCCAGTGTGCCTGGTCGCCGGTGCGGTAGAGCCGCTCGCCGACGCCGCTGGCCGCCATCGCGACAAACGGGTCGGGCAGGAAGCGCTCCGCCGTTTGCCGCGGCCGATCGAGGTAGCCTCGCGCCACACCGGCACCGCCGAGGTAGATCTCGCCCGGGACGCCGCTGGGCACCGGCTGGCCGCTGCGATCCAGCAGGTAGGCACGGCTGTCGCCCACCGGTCGGCCGATGGGCGGCGTTGCCACCGTGCCCGCCGGTAGACGGGAGAAGGTCGAGTAGGTGGTGTCCTCGGACGGGCCGTAGAGGTTGTAAACCCGCCGCACCGAAGTTCGCGCGTAGAGGTCGCGCACCAGCTCACCGGCGATCGGCTCGCCGGCCAGGTTGACCCCTTCGACCCCAGCCGGAACGGCGTCGGCGCGCATCAGCTCGGTCATGGCCGACGGCACGGTGTTGATCAGGGTGATTCCGCTACAAGTGCCGGGCTGCAGGAGGGCCAGCGCGTCGTCGACCAGGACGACCTGCCCGCCGGTGGCCAGGGGCAGGAAGATCTCGTAGATCGATAGATCGAAGCACACCGAGGTCGAGGCCAGCACCGCCTCGAGGCACGCAGGAGGAAAGACGCCACGGGCCCAACGCAGCATCGCAACGGCGCTCCGATGCTCGATCGCCACCCCCTTCGGCCGGCCGGTGGAACCCGAGGTGTAGATGAGGTAGGCGAGGTGGCGCTCCGAGGCCCGAGGTGGAGGAGCCGTCGCGGGCTCTCGGGCGATCTCCGGCCCGTCCGCGTCGAGGCGCAGGACCGAGATCTCGCGACCCGGGTCGTCCGACGCCGGCAGGTCGTCGACCAGGGCCGCTTCGGTGAGGACGACCGAGGCGGCGGTATCGGCCAACATGAAGGCCAGTCGTTCCGAAGGATAGGCCGGGTCGAGCGCCACGTAGGTGCCGCCCGCTTCGAGAATGCCTAAGAGGGCTACCAGCAAATCGGGCGAGCGCCGATGGAAGACCGCCACCCGATCTTCCGGCCCAACCCCCAGGCGACGCAGGCGGTGCGCCAGGCGGTGCACCCGGGCCTGCAGCTCACCGTAGGTCACGGCCCTGTCGCCCGCCCGGATCGCCACCGCCTCCGGCCGCTCCCGTGCCTGGGTGAGGAAGGGCTCGTGCAGGCAACAGGGCGCAGCTTCCGGCATCGCCGTGTCGTTGGCCTCGGTCATCAGCTGGTGCTGCTCGGCGTGGCTCAGAAGGGGCAGACCCTCGAGGATCTGCCCCGGGTCCGCCGCGATCCCTTCGAGCAAGCGGTGGAAGTGGCGCAGCAGGCGGCGAACACGCACCGCGTCGAAGAGATCCTGGTTGTAGCCCAGGCCGGCGATCCAGCGGCCGTTGTCCGGCGCGACGTTCAGCATCAGGTCGAACATCACGGTTTCGGGATCGAACGGGACCTGCGCGAGTCGCAGGCCCGGTAGATCCGGCGGGGATGGCGGTGCGTTGTGCAGCGAGACCATCACCTGGAAGAGCGGCGTGTGACTCAGGTCTCGATCTGGCTCGAGCTCTTCCACCAGCTTGTCGAACGGCAGATCCTGATGGGCGTAGGCCGCGACCGTGCGGCGGCGAACGTCGCGTAGCAGGCTGAGGAAGTCGGTCTCCCCGCGCAGTCGGGTGCGCAGCACCAGGGTGTTGACGAAGAAGCCGATCAAGCCTTCGGTCTCCGCCCGGTTGCGATTGGCGATCGGGGTGCCGACCGCCAGATCGCGCTGACTTGTGGTGCGATAGAGCAGCACGTCGAAGGCGGCGAGGACCGTCATGAAGAGGGTCGTGCTGCCACCGGCGCCGCGAGACAGGGCCTCGAGCCGCGGCATGAGCTCGCTCCCGAGGTCGACTCTCTCGCTGGCGCCGCGATAGGTCTGCACCGCCGGTCGCGGCCGATCGGTCGGCAAATCGAGCCGCGCCAGATCGGTCAGCTGCTGCCTCCAGAAGTCGAGTTGTTGGTGCAGCGTCTCACCGGCCAGCCACTGTCGTTGCCAGGCGGCAAAGTCGGCATAGTCGATCGGCAGGGGCGCGAGCCGCGGGACTGCGCCAGTCCGCAGCGCACGGTAGATTTCACCCAAGTCGCGCACCAGCACACCCATCGACCAGCCGTCGCTGACGATGTGGTGGACCACCAGTAGAGCCAGGTGACGTTCGGCCTCGAGACGCAACAGGGCGAGGCGCAGCAGGGGGCCCTGGGCCAGGTCGAAGGGCCGGCCGATCTCCCGCCGGGCCCAGCGCCGCGCGGTGGCTTCCCGGGTTTCCTTGTCGAGCGCGGTCAGGTCGACTATCGGCAGGGTGGGGGGCCGCAGCGGCGCGATAGTTTGATGGGGCCGACCGTCCTGGTTGGTGAAGCGGGCCCGCAACACCTCGTGCCGGCGTAGGATCTCGGTCAGGGTCTGTGCCAGGACCGGTACCTCGAGCTCGCCCGAGAGGTGCAGCAGAGTCGGGATGTTGTACGCGGAGAGGCCGGGCTCCAGCTGATCGAGAAACCACAGACGCTGTTGGGAGAACGACAGTGGATGGGACTGCCGATCCGCCCGGCGCGGAATTGTCTGGACGCCCGAGCCGGTCACGCCCGAGTCGGCCAGGCCCTCCGCGCGCAGCTTGGCCTGTAGAAGCTTTCTCTTGGCGCGGGAAACCCGCAGCAGGCTACGTTTCATGCCTTAGGCCCTCGGCCACGGAGTGCGTCTCTGGCGTCGACGGTTGCTTGCCGTATCGACTCAGGCATCGTTCAAACCGCCTCGTCCGCTTCATCGTCGCTCAGCTCCAGCAAGAGCTCCGCGGTCCGCTGCACCCGCTGCTGGCTGGCGGGATCCTCTTGCATGGCCATCGCTAGCGCGGCGACGGTCGGAGCGGCGAAGAAGGTCTGTAGGGAGACCTCGACCTCGAAGGTTTCCCGCACCCAGGAGGTGACCTGGGTCACCAGGAGTGAATGGCCTCCGAGATCGAAGAAGTTGTCCTCGATGCCGACCCGCTCGACCTCCAGCATCTCGGCCCAGACCTCGCACAAAACCGTTTCGATCGCACGCCTCGGGGGGACGTAGGCTTGGCCGAGATCCGGCCGCTCGCCGTCCGGGTTCGGCAGGGCCGCGCGGTCCAGCTTGCCGTGGGGGGTCAGCGGCAGGGCTTCGAGCGGTACGAAGGCGGCGGGGATCATGTACTCCGGCAGGCTTTGCGCCAGGAAGCTGCGAAGCTCGCCGGCGGTCGGCTGGGCCTTGGCGTCCGACGTCGGCTCGCCACTCTGAGGCAGAAGAACCGTGTCGCCTTCGTTCTCCCGCGCCACGAGATAGGCCACCAATCGCTGATCCTCAGCGGTGGCCGAAGCGTGGCGCGGCAACACAGCCACGTCGCGGATCTCCGGATGGGCGGCCAGGTTGGCCTCGATTTCGCCCAGCTCGATGCGGAAGCCGCGGATCTTGATCTGCTGATCGATGCGACCCAGGAAGTCGATCTCGCCGCGCGCTAGCCAACGGGCGAGGTCGCCGCTGCGGTAGAGGCGCTCGCCGCCGCGGTGCCCATCGGCGGGCACGAAGCGCTCGGCGGTCAGGCTCGATCGATCGAGGTAACCGCGGCCGAGACCCTCGCCGCCGACATAGATCTCGCCAGGGACGCCGATCGGCACCGGATGGCCCCGGCGATCGAGGAGATGGAGCGCCAGGTGGTCCAACGCTCGGCCGGCCGGGCTGGCCGCAGCGTCGGAGGGTATGGCGTCGTCGCGCTCGAGCACCCGGTAGGTGACGTGCACCGTGGTCTCGGTGATGCCGTACATGTTGATCAGCCGGGGACCCGAGTCGTGGCGACCGTCGCCGAAGTGGTCGAGCCACGGTCGCAGCCGCGCCGGTTCGAGGGCCTCGCCGCCGAAAATCACCTGCCGCAGGGGGACCTGTTTCAGGCAGACCTGTCGCATGGAGACCTGTTGCGGGGATGACTCGGCACCGCGCCGTGAGGCTTCGATCAGGCTGGGCGCCAGCTGCAGGAAGGCCGAAGGCGTCTGGTTGAGAATGCTTACCCGCTGCCGGGTCAGGAGCTGGCGGAAGTCGTCCGGCGAGCGACTCACCAGGCGGGGGACGACCACCAGGCGACCGCCGTGGGCGAGGGCGCCCCACAGCTCCCAAACCGAAAAGTCGAAGGCGTAGGAGTGGAAGAGTGTCCAGATGTCCTCCGGGCTGCAACGGAAGAGCCTCCGTGTTGCGGCCAGTAGCTGGGCGACGTTGCGGTGGGCGATCAGGGAGCCCTTGGGCTTGCCCGTCGATCCCGAGGTGTAGATAACGTAGGCCAGAGCGTCCACCGAGCCACGGGCAGGTTGTGGTGTCGATGGATCGTGCCTCGTTTCACTAAGGTCTCGTGAAGAGTCGACGGTGATCACGCGCAACTCGCGATCTCGCGGCTGGGGGATAGCGGTGGTCGTCTGCTCGTCGCGTA
>JBCCGX010000869.1:0-4599 GCA_039029035.1 Acidobacteriota bacterium
CCCGTCTTCGAGCACCAGGATCTGATCGGCGCTCTGGATGGTCGACAGGCGATGGGCGATGACAAAGGTCGTGCGACCGCGGCGCAGGCGCTCGAGACCGTCCTGGATCATCGCTTCGCTCTCCGAGTCGAGGCTCGAGGTCGCTTCGTCGAGAATGAGGATCGACGGATCGGCGAGGATAGCGCGGGCAATGGCGATCCGCTGCCGCTGTCCGCCGGACAGCTTGACGCCGCGCTCGCCGACGACGGTGTCGTAACCGTCCTCGAACTCGCTGACGAAGGCCTCGCAGTGGGCCACTTTGGCGGCGGCTTCGATCTGCTCACGGCTGGCCGAGCTGTGGGCGTAGCCGATGTTCTCGACGATCGTGCCGTCGAACAGGAAGTTGTCTTGTAGCACCACGCCGAGGCGTGACCGGTAGCTCGCCAAGCTCACCTGTGAAATGTCATGGCCGTCGATCAGGACCCGACCGCTCTTCGGGTTGTTGAACGCCATCACCAGGCTGATCAGGGTCGACTTACCGGAGCCACTCGAACCGACCAGGGCGGTGGTCGTTCCGGCCGGCGAGTTGAACGAGACGCCCTTCAGTACCGGCACATCCTCTTCGTACTCGAAGAAGACGTCTTCGAAGGTGACGTCGCCGCGGATGTCGTCCAGAGTCTCGCGTCGACGATCCTCGTCGATCTCGGTGGTCAGGCGCTGGAGCTCGCGGATGCGGTCGAGGCCGGCGAACGCTTCGGCGATCTGGGTGCTGATCGAAGAGATCTGGATCAGAGGCGTCGCCACCATGGCAGTGAAGAAAATGTAACTGACGAAATCACCCAGGGTCATCGCGCCGGACAAGATGTCACGTCCTCCGATGATGATCATCAAAAGACTGATGACGCCGATGATGCACTGCGTGGTGGAGGCCACCGTGGCGATCGAGGTGATGCTCTTGGCGACGTTGGCCTGCAGCTTGTCGACACCGCCGGCGAAGATTCGGTCCTCGCGCTCCTCGGCAGTGTAGGCTTTCACCACCCGCACGCCGCCCAGCGCTTCGCCCAGACGGCCGGAAACCTGGGATTGGATCTCTCCTCGCTCTCGGAACAGCGGCCGTAGCTTCTTGAAGAAGAAGAACATGAGGACGGCGTAGGAGAGCAGAACGACCAGGGTGATCGAGGTCAGCCGCCAGTTGAGGTAGAAGAGGGCGGTGAGGGCGACCGTCGCGGTGAGCAAGCCGCCGATGAGCTGCACCAGGCCGGTGCCGATCAGATTGCGGATGCCTTCGGCGTCATTCATGATGCGGGTCAGCAAGGTGCCCGATTTGGTCGAGTCGAAGTAAGTCACCGGCAGGCGGATGACGTGCTTCTCGACTTTCTTGCGCATCTCGGTGATCGCCTGCTGAGCGGCGACACTGAGGATCTGCGACAGGGCGAACGTCGAGGCCGCCTGGATCACCGTCGCGGTGCCGATTGCCATCGCTAGCCACATGAGGAGCTCGGCGCGACCGTTACCGATCACTTCGTCGATGAGGAACTTCGAGCTGGCCGGCATGACCAGGCTGGCGAGGCGGCTGATGACGATCAGGACGAAGCCCAGCAGCAGGCGACCGCGGCGATGCCAGATGATGTCGCGGGCCTCGCGAGTGACCATCGACAACTTGAGTTTTTTCTTTTTCTCGGCCAAGGGAGCCTCTCGTGGTGTCTTGGAGAAATCGATGCAGCGGACCGTGGCGAGCACGTCGACAGTACCGTATCCTTGGCACGGTCTCAATCCTTGGTGCCATCTCAATCCTTGGTTCCATCTCAATCCTAGGCAGGGTCTCGAGCAACCGGCGACGAGCGAGTCGATACGACATGCATGGCAACGTCCTTACCCTGGTCTGTGAGCAAAGCCCGGATACCGCCGTGGTCGACAGCGCTGCGGCGCGGCTGCGAAGCCTCGGCGCTCAGGTCGACCCGCCCGTGTGGTTGGAGCCGACCGTCGCTTGTGACCTGTTCTTCACCGGTGCCGAGCCCGACCTCGCCGAGGCGCGGGTCCGACAGGATCTCGAGGGAAGGTGTATCGACCTCGCAGCGCAACCGGTGACCGGGCGCCGCAAGCGACTGTTGATCGCCGATATGGAGTCGACACTGATTCGCAACGAGATGCTGGACGAGCTGGCGGACTTTGCCGGCGTGCGCTCGCGGGTCGAGGACATCACAGCTCGTGCTATGGCCGGCGAGCTCGACTTCGCCGGTGCCCTCAGAGAGCGTGTCGCCCGGCTCAGCGGCCTGCCCGAGACGGTGCTCGGAGAAGCCGAGGAACGGATCGAGGTCGATCCCGGTGCGTCGGCCCTGGTAAAGACCATGTCGGCCCATGGCGCCTACACCGCCCTGGTTTCCGGCGGTTTTGGTGTCTTTGCCGCGCCGATCGCCGAGCGCCTCGGTTTTGACCATTGGCGGGCCAACACCCTGTGCGTCGAAGGTGGCCAGCTGACTGGCGAGGTCGGTGAGCCGATCCTCGGTCGCGATGCCAAACAGAAGGCCCTGGCGGAGCTATGTCATGAGCTGGGAATCGAGCCCGAAAGTACCGCCGCGGTCGGCGATGGAGCCAACGACCTGGCAATGATCGCTGCCGCGGGTCTCGGGGTTGCCTACCACGGCAAGCCGGCGGTGTTTGCCGCGGCACGCTTCAGCGTTCGGCACGGCGACTTGAGCACCTTGCTTTTCTATCAGGGCTATCGTCAGGCGGAGTTCGCCGGTTAGTCGACAGGCGAGATCCGCGCGCAGGTCGTGGCCCGAGCGCCGCCGGACCGCAGTTGACGGAGTCGGTGCTGCGGGCATAGGTTGGAGATGAGTTCCCGAGATCTCCGATTCCCATGGCCAACGGTCCCAACGATCGCAGCGCTCCCCCGGACGATGTGACACGGCTGCTCATCGCGTGGAGCGAGGGTGACGAGGCGGCCCTGGACCAAGTGCTGGCGCGGGTCTATGACGAGCTACACCGACTGGCCCGCTGGCAGATGCGCGGCGAGCGAGCCGGCCACACGTTGCAGCCGACCGCCTTGATCCACGAGGCCTACTTGCAGCTGGTCGACCAGCGGGCTAGCTGGAAGAGTCGCAAGCATTTCTTCGCCATCGCCGCGCGCTGCATGCGGCGTATCGTGTTGCAACACGCACGTCGCCGGGCGGCCGACAAACGCGGCGGTGGCCTATCCGCCCTGCCTCTCGACGAGGCGATCATGGGGGAGCGGGCCCAACCGGCGGATTTGCTCGACCTCGGGAAGAGTCTCGAGCGACTAGAGGCCATCGAGCCACGTCAAGCAGAGATCGTCGATCTGCGTTTCTTCAGTGGGTACACTTGTGCAGAGATCGCCAAGTTCCTCGAGGTGTCGGAAGCCACCGTCAATCGTGATTGGAAGGTCGCTCGAGCCTGGCTGACCTGCGAGTTACGTGACGGTGGCTACGGGTGAGCCGGACCGATGATGCGCCAAGACCCGCGTCGTATCCACGAGATCTTCCAGCGCGCGATCGAGCTGTCGGCGAAGGAGCGCAGGGCCTTTCTCGATCGGGCTTGTGCCGGCAATACCGGGGGCCGCTACCGGGTCGAGCGCTTGCTCGCGGCGAGCCGTAGTCCCCTACCGTGGCTCGAAGGAGCGGTCTTCGAGGCGGTCCCAGACCTCTTCGATGGCGAGCAACCAGCGCCGAGCGAAGGGCGCAGACTCGAGTCCGACAGGTTGCCGCAGGGCGGCAGGCTCGGTCCCTTCGAGTTGCTGCGGGAACTGGGACGCGGTGGCATGGGAGTTGTCTACGAAGCGCGTCGAGCAGATGATCAATACGACCAGCGAGTGGCGATCAAGCTGATCCGCGGCGAACTCGCTACGCCGCGAGAAGCGCGCCGCTTGCGCCAGGAGAGGCAGATCCTCGCCAGCCTCGAGCACCCCCATATTGCCCGTCTACTTGCTGGTGACGTCACCCCAGAAGGCTTGCCTTATCTGGTCATGGAATATGTCGAGGGTGAGCCTCTCGAGGCCTGGTGTCGGCGCGTCGAAGCGAGTCTCGAAGTTCGGATCGAGTTGTTTCGCCAGGTTTGCTTGGCGGTGCAATACGCCCATCGCCACCTGGTGGTGCACTGCGACCTGAAGCCGGGCAATGTGCTGGTGACGGCTGACGGAGTCCCCAAGCTGCTCGACTTCGGCATTGCGCGCCTACTCGACCATGACTTCGTCCCCCGCCTCGCCACCACGATCGTCAGCGGAGGGCGTATGACACCGCAGTTTGCCAGTCCGGAGCAAGCTCGTGGTGAGCGCCTCACCGCGGCCAGCGACATTTACTCCCTGGGGGTGATGCTCTACCGGCTGCTGACAGGGTGTCCACCCTACCGTCTGGATGGCGCGAGCGCCTACGAGATGCAGCGTATCGTCTGCGAGAAGGAGCCCGAGGCGCCGAGTGTTGTGGCCAACAGATCGTTGACGGAACAGGCAACCGACGCCTCCAGGCCACCTGGCAATCTGCGTCGCCGCTTGGCCGGCGATCTGGACAACATCGTGGCGATGACGCTGCGTAAAGAGCCTGAGCGTCGTTATGCCTCGGCGCAGCAGTTGTCGGAGGATCTGCGGCGCCATCTCGCGGGCTTGCC
>JBCCGX010000870.1:0-4595 GCA_039029035.1 Acidobacteriota bacterium
GACTCCACCCGGCAAGGCTCAAAGACAAAGCGTGCCTGACCGGCGTAGGCGAGCATCGCCTTCACCAGGTCGGCGGCGCTCATCGCCGCGGTATCGACCGCCGCGAGATGCTCGTGGACCGGCGACCCTGACCCCAGCTTGGCCATGGCGAGCTGGTTGTGCCCCAGGACACCGGTCAGCAGATTGTTGAAGTCGTGGGCGATGCCACCGGTCAAGACGCCGAGACTCTCCATTCGCTGGGCCTGCTGCAAACGGGTCTCGAGAGCGATCCAGGCCCGGGCCCGGCGGGTCTCGAAGATCAGCCAGGCCAGGAGCGTCAGGAAAACGCCGCCGATCACCAACCCACTCTCCATCTGGGCCGCTCGACGACGATCTTGCAACTGGTGCGAAGCCAACTCGATCGATCGATCCAGTCCCTCTTCGACCCGGCGAATCTCAGGCGAGACACGGTCGAAGCGCAAACTGCTCTGGGAAGTCGCAAGCTCGAGCTCGAGCACTCCGGACATGGCCTGGAAGACGTCGTCGCGGTAGCTCCCGAGGGCGGTGATCAGCGCCCGGCGAGCGGCCGAGCCCGACAGGGTCTCGAGGCTGCGCAAGAGCGCGTCGGTATCGCGCAACAGCGATTCGGCCTGGGCGATATTGAGAGTGTTGCTGAAGTCTCGCTGGCGCAGTCTGAGGTCGGCGAAGCGCAGGCCCAACTGCGGTGATCCCAACTCGCGGAACAGGCCGGCCAGCTCCGCCTCGGCGCCCCGCAGTCGATCGAGCACACCACGCTCCCCTGCCCGACCGAGTCGCAGCAGCACCGTCACCTGCACCTGCACCGCGTCCTCGTAGCGCCGGATGGTCTCGCGCACAACACTCAGCTCGTCGCCGAGCACCGCCGCGCGAGGATTGGCCTCGAGCTGCTGCCAATCGCGATCGACTCTCTGCAGCCGCTGACGGAAGGCGGCGATCGGGTCGGCACCGCCACCGAGCAGCAGAGTCGATTCGTCATTGCGCGCCAGCAGGATTCGGCGCTCGGCCCGCAGCAGCGAGGTCTTCAGCCCCAGCAGTTGGCGCTGCTCCTCGAGGATCTCGTCCTGTACCGCTTTGTGGCGCGACGCCACCAGGCCCAGGCCGAGAACGAGGAGGAGGGCGACGGCGGCGAGCGCCGCGGCCAACCGCGGGCGGTAGGCCGGCGCCTCGACCGACCCTGTGGCCGGCGACCCGACTTTCGGCTCAGCGCTCTCCTCAGGACTCGGTGTCGGCACTCTCCAGCTCGCTCGGCGTCTTGTCTCGAATACTCGGCCAGTTCGCTTCGACCCGGGCGAGATTGCCTTCCGCGTCGCTCAGGAACTTGCCCTGCACTTCCTCGTTCAGGAAGATGTGAAGCTCGTCGTTGCGCACCAGCCAGACCTCCGGATCGCCATCGAATTTCTTCTCCAACACGATGCCGAAGGTGCAGTAGCCACCATGGGACGGCAGGTAGGCCTCGGGGTCGGCGAGGAAGGTCTGGCGGCTCTCTTCGCTGGCGAAGAAATACTTACCGCCGCCGTAGGTCTCGAAAATCTCCGGGTCACCAGGGGTCGCCTTGCCGTCCTGGAAGTAGGCCACCGGGTCGTAGCCCCGCAGAGCGCGGCCACGCTCGTCCAGGTTGAGCTCGGGTCGCGCCTCGACAACGGCTTCCGGCTCGCTCGGCGGCGTTGCCGAGGCAACCGGCTCAACCGCCTCCGGCGGTGGTGGGTCCGGATCGCCTGAGCAGCCCATGAGTCCGAAAATCAGCCAGCAGCTCAGCGCGACAACGACAGCGGCGGGGACACGTTGCATAGTCCGAGATCCCTTCTTGGATGATGTTTGTCAAGGCGACGCCTGGCCTGCCGTCGAAGCGCAACCTACCGACCGGTTGAAAGGTCACGGGGCATAGTAGCAGACAGCTGGCGTCGATGCGAAATCCAAGGAAAACTCCAGGAATTACACAATCTACCTGGCCGCTGACACCTGATTACTGAGACTCAGCTCGCCTGGGCGGCGGTGCGGCCTTGGAAGGTCTTGCGGTAGGCCACCGGCGTGGTGCCGACGTGGCGTCGGAAGTGTAGACGCAGCACCTGCGCCGAGCCGAAACCCGACTCTTCCGCCACCCGCTCGATCGAGGCCGTGGTGGTTTCGAGCAACTCCTGAGCCCGGAATATGCGCTCGCGGGTCAACCACCGGTGCGGGCTCGTGCCGACCATGTCCTGGAACCGGCGGGCGAACGTGCGCGGCGTCAGGCAGGCGCGCGCCGCCAGACTCTCGACGGTGTGCTCCTGCCCCAGGTTCTGCCGCAGCCAGTCGAGCAACGGCGACAGGCCACACGTCTCCTCCGCCATCGACGGCTGGTCGATGAACTGGGACTGGCCGCCATCTCGATGCGGCGGCACCACCATCCGCCGGGCGACGGCATTGGCGACCTGGGCCCCCAGATCTTTGCGGATGACATAGAGGCAGAGATCGATCCCTGCCGCCGAGCCGGCCGAGGTCAGCAGGCGGCCCTCGTCGACATAGAGCACCCCGGGTTCGAGGCACACCGCCGGGTAGCGCCGCGCCAGCTTGTCGGCGTGCAGCCAGTGGGTGGTGGCGCGGCGGCCGTCGAGCAGCCCGGTGGCAGCGAGGACGAAGGCACCGGTGCAGATCGACAGAAGGCGGGCGCCGCCGGCGTAGGCGGCACGCAGCTTGTCGAGCAGTTCCTCCGGCGGCGCCACTTCGTCTTGCCGCCAGCCGGGAATGATGATCGTGTCCGCCTCATCCAGGCAGTCGAGGCCTTCCGCCGCCTCGATCGAGAGGCCGCCGGTACCGCGGATCGGTGGCGGGTCGATGGCACAGATGCGGAAGTCGTACCACTGCTGGAACTCGGGCCGCAGGCGGCCGAACAGCTCCGAGACGAACGCGAAGTCGAAGGCATAGAAGTCGTTGTACGCCAGGGCGACGACGCGCGAATGGACCGTCTGCTGGGTTGGATGCTGGGTGGGATCCTGCGTCGGGTGCCGTGCTGGGTGTGTTGCTGCCATCGTGGCAGCATCCTATCGAATATCGTCATTTATGCCAATCGACCGCTGCACGGCCACGGCATAGTCTGACGATGTTGCCTGATGGTGCTGCCCGACCGTGTGACCTGGCACTGACACGCCAGACACTGGCACGCCGTTCGATGCCGTCACCCCGAAAGGAGGTCGTCATGTTGCTCTCTACGATTCGCCGCGTCGTCAGCTGCGGCGCCACCCTCGTTGCGACAACTCTGCTCTGTTACGCCGCCCTCACCGGGTCGCCGCTCCACGCCGCGCCGCTCACTCTGGGCACTGCCAGCGGCACCCCGTCGACTCTGCCCGACGCGAGACTGGCCGAGCGCCTGGACGAGGCGATCGAGCTGATCCGCGAGCAATTGCTCCAGGTCCCGGCCTGCCGCGCCTATTTCGCCGACTTCGGGGTCGACCTCGACGCCTGGCTATCCCCGGACCGACCACCCTATGTCGTGCCCCGCAAGCTGGGGACGGTGCTGTGGCGCCGCGGCGAGCCGATCTGTGGCAGCGCCCAGGACCGCCCGCCGTTCGAGCTCCTCTTCGTCGACCCGGCGTGCTTCCGCGGTCGCCGGATCTGCGAGCTCGCCTCGCTCCTGCTGCACGAGCTCGGCCACCTCGCACGGCGCGACACACGAGACAACGAGCCACCCGAGTTCTTCCTCGTTTGCCGCCTGAGCCATTGCGTCGACCCGGGAAAGTTCGGCTGACCGTCTCAACCGAGCTCTCCGGTGCGCAGGGCCTGGCGGTAGCGGGTCGCTTCAGCCTCCCTGCCCCAGCGCTGGTAGAGATCGACGGTGCGCTCCACCGCTTGGCGGGCGCGGCGGTCGCCCAGGCCGCGGCGGCGAATGAGAATCGGCAAGCCTTCAGTCAGTAACGGCTCGGCCTCGGCGAAGCGTCCGCTGGCCGCCAGGCAGGCGCCGAGCAAGTTGGCGGCCTCGGCAGCACGCCAGTCGTCGGCCCCCAGGGCTCGGCAGCGGATCTCGAAGCTCTCGCGCAGCACGGTGCCGGCCAAATGCGCGTCACCCTCGATCCCGAGGCCCCTGATTTCGTCCACTCACCGGAGCGCTTCCTGACCCTGGATCGGGCCCTCTCACGCCTCGAAGCACAGGACTCACAGATGGCTCAGGTGGTCAAGCTGCGCTACTTCGCCGGTTTGACGGTGCCGGAGACCGCGTCGGCCATCGACAGCTCGCCGCGCTCGGTCAACCGCTTGTGGACCGCGGCCCGGGCCTGGCTACAACGGGAGCTGAATCGGGAAGCGGACGTTGGCATTGCATTCTCCCGGGCCGACCGATCCGATAGTGGGTGCAGGGTCGATGTCGCGTGGCGTCGGCCTTCTCTCCAAGCATGCGTCAAACGGTCCGCGATCACGCCAAATCAATTCGTGCGACCCGGAAGGCGCACCTCGGAACCGGGGCTCAATGGCCTTCAAGAGCGGCTTCGCGCTCCTCCGGGGTCGCCTCGGCCAGGCGCCGGACAACCTGGTAGAACGCCGCCAGGTCACCGTCGTGCTGTGCCAGCAAGCGCTCGAAGCCGCCGACCAGCTCGCGGTAGCTGCCGACC
>JBCCGX010000871.1:0-4592 GCA_039029035.1 Acidobacteriota bacterium
AAGGATCCAGGACAAGCCCGAGGCACCAGCCAAGGAATGGGTCGCCACCTTCTCGACCTACTCGACCGATCTGCCCGCCGATGCCGCGACCTTCGAGGCTGAGCTGGCGGTCGACTTTCCCGGCCGGCACATGAGCCGCACTATCCTGCAAGCCAACGTCGCGGTTCCGGTCGAGGCTCTCCAGGCAACCGAGATTGGCGCCCACACCTCCTATGACTTGATGCTCAACGGCGAGATTCTGCGCGAGGGCGCTCTGTTCGAGAACTTCCGCTACAAGTACGACTTTCCGCTGGCGGAAGTACAGAGCGACAAGCTGCCCCTGGTATTCCAGCGCTACCTGCGCCCGGGCACCTACACGATGATCCTCAAGGTCGAGGACATCCCCAGCGGGAAGCTGCACCGCAGCGAGCGCGAACTCGTCGTGCCGCAGGTCGAAACTGCGCCACCACCGGCGCCCGAAGATCCGGAAACCGCGCGTATCCTGGCCGAGGCCAACGCGGCCATTCGCACCGGCGAGAACACGATCAAGATCGGCCCCATGCAGGGTGAGTGGCAAACCGGCCTAGTGCGGATCGACGCCCTGACCACCGGCGACGGCATCGACAAGGTCGTCTTCCTGCTCGACAACGCTCCGATCCTGACCAAGAAGAAGCCGCCGTTCAATGTCGAGATCGATCTCGGCCAGGTGCCGCGCTCGCGCGTCTTGCGGGTCGAAGCGTTCGATGAAGCGGGGGAAGAGATCGCCAGCGACGAGCGCCTGCTCAACGCCGGCCAGCATCGCTTCGCCGTGCGTCTGGTTGAGCCGCGGCGCAACAAGACCTACCGCACCAGCTTGCGGGCCCAGGCCGACGTCCTGGTGCCGGATGGCGAAGTGGTGCAGCGAGTCGAGTTTTATCTCAACGAAACCCTCGTCTCGACCCTCTACCAAGAGCCCTTCGTGCAGCCGATCATCCTGCCCGAGGGCGATGCCATCGCCTATGTGCGCGCTGTGGCCTACACCCCGGACGACCTCTCCACCGAGGACCTGGTCTTCGTCAACGCACCAGAGAACTTCGAGGAGATCGAGGTCGATTTCGTCGAGCTTTACACCACCGTTCTCGATCGCTCGAAGCGGCCGGTGGACAATCTGGTGCGCGAAGACTTCGCCGTGTTCGAGGATGGCGTGGCGCAGGAGCTGATGCGTTTCGATCAGGTGAAGGATCTACCGATCCATGCCGCGATCATGCTCGACGTTTCGGCCTCGATGGAAGACGGTTTACAGCAGGCCCAAGAGGCCGCGCTCAGCTTCTTCGAACAGGCGGTGACGCCGAAGGATCGGGCGGCGATCGTCACCTTCAACGACCATCCCAATCTCGCCACCAAATTCACCAACGATGTCCAGTCGCTGGCCGGTGGCCTGGCCGGGCTCAAGGCGGAGCGCGGTACGGCGCTCTACGACAGCCTGATCTTCACCCTCTACTACTTCAACGGTATCCGCGGCCAGCGGGCCTTGCTGCTGCTTTCCGACGGCAAGGACGAGTCGAGTCGATTCGAGTTCGACGACGCTTTGGAGTACGCCCGCCGGGCCGGTGTGGCGATCTACGTCATCGGCTTGAAGCTGCCGCGCCGCGACTACGGCAAGCTGGCCAAGTTGGCCGAGGAGACCGGCGGGCGCAGCTTCCTGATCGAATCCGCCGCCGAGCTGACCGCCACCTACGAGACGATCCAGAACGAGCTACGGTCACGCTACTTGCTGGCGTATCAGAGCTCCAACACCAGCGGTGACAAAGAGTTCCGGACCATCGCCGTCGATCTCGAGGCGTCTGGAATGGAAGCCAAGACGCTGCGCGGCTACTACCCGTAGCCACGCATTGGGAATCGGTCCATCCCCCTCGAAGGGCGCACGGTGTGCGCCCTTCGAGCCAACATCAAGACGATCAATTGGTGTGAAACGTCGTCCCGGTCGTGGGGCATCCGACGCTCGCGGTGCCACATCCCACAGAGGTATCGCCGCCGCTAGGATTGGTGTCTCCGCAAGCCGTCGCACCACCCGAATGAGGCCCGGTTTCGCACTGCCACAAAATGACGGAATCCGAACCGCCAGCGGCGAGCGGTAGGGTGCCGGCGTCGAGATTGAGAATCGTTTCGCGATTGAGCTTCAGGCGCCGTCTGTTCTTCTTCATTGTCTGTTCCTTTCCGGTTCCATCTTTCGAGGAAGCCGGGGATTTCGCTCGAAGTCCCCAGCGGTTCGGCGAAACGTCCTCAGCAAGCTCAGTGCCAAAGGGAAAAAGCCCCGCTCTAGGCGTTGAAACGGCCTGCGTACAGCATTTCGGGGGCCCGTTGTCGGCTGTTTGCCAGCTGGCTTGGCAAGACTGCCCAGCCTCTTGGCGCGAGGCTCGGTCAAGGCTGCAAGTTTCGATGCTGCATGAACTTAGGAAGCATCGGCGAGAGTTAGCCCGGGTCGGTGTGGCAGAAATGCCCAAGCCTTGGGCATTTCCACCAATGGCTGATAAAATGTGCCTCTGAAGAAGACCATGGCATCGCCGTCCAGCGAATCGACTCCCTTGCGCTATCGCCTCTGCGGCCGGGTCGATGACGTCGAGTACTGCTTCGATCTGGCGATCGGCGATCATCGCGTCGGCAGCTCGCCCGAGAGCGATGTGCGGCTGCCCTTCGACAGCGTGTCGCGTCAGCACGCCATGCTGAGCGTCATGGCCGATGGCTTGGCGGTGGAGGATCGAGGCAGCAAGAACGGTACTTTCGTCGACGGGCGGCAGGTCGATCGGGCAGCAGTGTCGGCCAAGGCCAAGGTCGGTTTCGGGCCGGTCGAGCTCGAGGTCGAAGAGGTCGAAGCCGAGGATGTCGACCTGGCGTTCCACATCGACCCCGCCGTGGACGGGCTGTCCTCCGGCGCCTCGGTGTTCCATCCTTCGAGAGAGACCGTGGCTGTCCTTGCCGAGACTGAGCCGCCGGTCACGGAGATCTGGCTTCGGCTGATCGAAAGCTTCGCGGAGCGCCTCTTTGCCGGATTCCAAGGGGATCCGGCGAGCGCACTGGACGTCCTGCTCGAGCACTTGGGTGCCACCGGCGCCTGCGTTGCCGAGTGGGAGCGGGGATCCGAGCCCGTCTTGCTGGCGACCCGGAATATGGCCGCCCTGGGTCCGCTCGACGCCGCCTTGCCCGACCCGGAAGAGCAGGAGCCTCCCGCGGAGTCGGCCGAACCGTTCGTCTACAGCAGCACTGCAGATTGCACCGCGGCGCTGCTCCGTCGATCCGAAGGGCCGCCACTGGGGCTCTGGGTGTGGGGCGATTTCGCCGGACGGGAGGCCGGTGCGATCCTGTTCCGTACCTTGCTTCGGCTCCTTGCCGGCCTGCCATCGTGGGCGATCCAACCGACTGCCGAGCTGACCGCGACCACCGGAGCCCGAGCCAGCCATCCCGAGCTGATCTTCCCCGGCGACTATCTGCCGGGTGTTTCACCGGCGATGACGGCGATCTATCGGCAGATGGAGCTCCTGCTCGACGGCGATCTGCCGATTCTCGTGACCGGAGAGACCGGCGTCGGCAAGGAGCGGTTGACGGGGATTCTCCACCTCTCGTCCAGCCGCCGCGGCGGCCCCCTGGTGGCGATCAACTGCGCCGCCATCCCGGCGGACTTGCTCGAAGCCGAGCTGTTCGGGATCGGCAAGGGCGTAGCGACCGGCGTCACCCAGCGAGCGGGCAAGTTCCTGCTGGCTGAAGGGGGGACGTTGATGCTCGATGAAATCGGAGAGCTGCAGCCAGCTCTCCAGGCGAAGCTGCTGCGGGCGTTGCAGGAGAAACAGATCCAACCCGTCGGCGGCCGACCGCAGAGTGTCGATGTGCGGATCGTCGCAGCGACCAACGCCCACCTCGAGCAGCGCATCGAAGAGGGCGATTTCAGGCAAGACCTGTACTACCGATTGGCCGGCTTCCAGCTCGAGATCCCGCCACTTCGCCAGTGCCCGGAAGATATCCCGCGCTTGATCGAGCATTTCATGCGCAGCGTTGCGCACGACTCCGGCATTCGGATTCGCGGCCTGACGATCAAGGCCCTGCGGCTTCTCACCGCCTACCCTTGGCCGGGCAATATCCGCGAGCTACACCACGAAATCCGACGCCTGGTCTACCTGTGCCGTGACGGGGGCGTGATCGACGCGGGCAAGCTGGCGCGCAGAGTCACTCGGTCAAGCCTGGAGAAGATCGAGCCGCCGCCGGTCAGCGCTGCGCAAGACCTGCAGCTCGCCCCGCAGCTACAGCGGCTCGAAGATCGGCTGATTCGTGAGGCTCTGCGCCGCACCGGAGGTCGCCAGGTGCATGCGGCCAAACTGCTCGGTATCTCGCGCAACGGCCTGGCGGACAAGATCAAACGGCTCGGCATCGACCCGCGGGCCTTTCGCTCCTGATCGCTGGTAGGAGGCGTCGATCGTGGCCAGACCTGGCAAAGAAGGCGAAACCCAAACGATGTCGGCGGATCAGCTGCCCGCCTCTGGGGAATCCGTCGTTGCCGCCTTGGTGCCCGGGGAGCTGATCGGTGAGCGCTTCAGGATCGGTCGGCTGATCGGCCAAGGGGGTATGGGGCAGGTTTTCGAGGC
>JBCCGX010000872.1:0-4589 GCA_039029035.1 Acidobacteriota bacterium
CATAGGACCGGCATGCTTCGCTTTGGGATTCCTCCCACGAAAAGTCCCAGAATTAGAGCGGGTGACTCGCCAAACGTCCGGGCGAAACTCTCAAGACGCTCAATCAGAAGTCCGGGAAGAGGATCTTTCCGGATTCCCGCAGCTCGCCGCTCAGGTAAGCCTGCCGCAGAGCACGGTGGCGGAGCTTGCCGTTGTGGGTCTGTGGCAGGGTGTGGGGTGCGACGAGGTACACCCGACCGGGTCGTAGGCCGAGGCGGCGGTGGATCGCCCCGACGATGGCGATCACCAAGGCTTGGAAAGCCTTGGTTGGAGCGCTGCGGGCGATCCGTGCCTCGGCGAAGACATAGACCTGTTCGCCTTCGAGCCCGCCGCGATCGATACCGACCGCAGCCGACAGACGCACCCCGGCCAGCGGATCGACGATCTCTTCGATCTCGCGCGGGGCCAGGTTGCGGCCACCGTGGATGATGATGTTCTTGCGCCGGCCGACAACGAAAAGATCGCCGGTGTCGTCGAGGTAGCCCAGATCTCCGGTGCGCAGGAAGTCGCCACGCCAAAAGAGATCCGCGTTGGCTCGTGGGTTGCGATAGTAACCGCGTGTGCAAGCCGCGCTGCGCACCGCGATCTCGCCGATCGCCCCCGGCGAAGCCAACACGTCATCATCGCCGACAAGCACCACCTCGACACCGGGAAACGGGCGCCCCACCGTAACGACGCCGTGCGAATCGACTCGCACGGTCTGCCCGACAGGGCTCGCGCTGACCCCGACCGTCGCCTCGGCCAGACCGTAGGCCGGCACCATAACGTGGTGCAAGCGGAACGTTGCCTCGAAGGCCTCGATCGTGCCCTGCCGCACGGGCTCCGCGGCGTTCAGCGCGACCCGCAGGCTCGACAGATCGATGGCTCGGTGGCGACGACCGTGCCGGGTCGCGAGGCGGTAGGCGAAGTCCGGCGCCGCGGTGAAGGTCGCACGATAGCGCTCGATCGCAGCGAGCCAGCGACCGACCTGGGTCAGACGGGCCGGCAGCAGGACCAGCCGGGCACCGAGGTAGAACGGCACCATGGTCTTCAAGACCAACCCCATGTCATGGTGCACCGGCAGCCAGCTGACGAAAACCTCCCGCTGGCGAATGCCCAGGCCGGCGATCAGCTGTTCCAAATTCGCCAACACCATGGCGTGGGTCAGCACCACTCCTTTCGGATCCCCGGTCGAGCCCGAGGTGTATTGGATGTAGGCCACTGTGTCTCCCGCAACCACGGGGCACTCCGCCTGCTGTCTACTACCGCCAGCGCCGCCGCGCATCGGCGGCGGCAGAATCGTCAGCTCGCTTCGGGTCTCCGCCTCGCTCAGCGCTTGCCCCGACGCCGACCCCGCCACGACCCACCGTGCGCCGCACAACCCAGCCAGAGCACCGATCCGCTCACCCCCCGAATCAGGAAAGATCGGCACCGGGATACCGCCGGCACGCTGCACGCCATAGAAGGCGGTGAAGAACGCGCCGCCATTGGGCAGTGCGAGGATCACCCGCTGCCCCCACTGCAAGTGGCGCTCTAGTAATTCGCCGGCAAACTGATCGATGTCGGCCCACAGCTGGCGAAACGTCGTCGCCTCCTCACCGAAGAGGAAAGCGACCCGCTCGGGCTGGCGCCGGGCCCGCTCTTCGAGCATTGCCAGCAGGGTCTCGAACCGGGCAGCCATGCCATCGTCACTTTCGGCGCGCCCGCTCCCAGAGATCCTTCACGGTCTGCAAATCGGCGATCTCGTCCTCGCCGACGGTGAGGTCATAGCGATCCTCGACGCTGGCGACGAGGTTCAGCAGGTCGGCCGATTCGGCGCCGAGGTCCGAGGTGAAATGGTCCTCCGGCTGCACCGTTTCGAGCCCGAGCTGGAGGCAGACCATGGACCGAATCTCTTCCAGAGTGATGTCGTCGCTATCCAGGTTTTCTCCCTTCCATTCCGTGGGATCGATCACTCCTACGGTTCATTCTGCCTCGGTCAAGAGGCGGCGGATCTCGTCTGCAACCCGCTGGGCAGCCTGCGGGCTCAAATCCGCATCGAGATAGAGAATATCCCAGCCGATGCGGCCTTCGTAGAGCCGCACCTGGGCGGTGTACTCCGGGCCAAGGCCGAAGTTCGCCACGAAGGCGTGGAGGCCTCGCACCTCGAAGGCACCTGGCGTATCGAGCCGCACGGCGCCGACATAGCTCAGCGCGGTGGCGGCCATCCGCTCGCTGCCGAGGCGCAGGAGTCCCCGCATCATGGCCCGGCTGGTCAGCGACGCGGCGAACTTCTCGCCCCGGCGAGCCGCCGCCAGGAACTCGGCCTGGATCTCCGTCGCCAACTCCCAGAGCTCGAGGCCGGGGTGCACCCGGCTCGAGAGGCGCAGCATCGCGAAGTAGGCACCCAGATTCTTCGCTGCGATCGGCGGTTCGAGGTAGGGACGCAAGTTGGCGAAGATCAGGTGGCGCAGGGGCAAGCTCTGTCCTCGATAGCGGTGGCGCGCCACCGCCAGTAGCTGGGCGGCGTCAAAGACGCTGTTGAGCGTGACTCGGCGCTGGCGTGATCGGCGAACCAACGCCGTGGTCTCCGCCTCGCTCAGCCGAAACGTGAGGATTCGACAGCGATCCGGGCCGGCTGCCGGCGCGTGCCAGCACCCGCTGGCGCGCCACCGATCCACCGCTTCGCTACGGATCTGTCGCAGAATGAAGCGCGCCAGCGCGGCGCGACGGCGCCAGCCCTGGTAAGCCGGCGGAAACAACGCCTCGGCCGCCGGCAAGGCAGGCAGCGATCGCGTTAGCTCGTCACCGGTCGCCGCCTCTCCACCGTTTTCGAGCACAGCACAGACGGTGAGCAGCTCCTGGCAAAGATTCACCGCCGACGCCGCATCCATGATCGCATGGTGCAGAGTCAGCAGGATCTCGCCGCCACTCGGCGATGCGAGCCGAGCGCAGCGCAGCAGCGGGCCGGACTCGACGTCGATCCGACGCCCCAACTCCACCTCCGCCGCTCGGATCCACGCTTCGTCGTCTTCCCTCGGCACCGGTTGTAGCGGGATCTCACGCCCGCCACAACGAGCGAAGCACGGCCCGCGACGCCCGTCGTCGACGATACAGCGACGCAAGAGCGGATGCCGCAGCTGCAACGCCTTCAAGGCCCGACGGAGAACCTCTGCCGACGGCGCGCGCGCCAGGCGTAGCACGGCGACGACGTTCAGAGGCGCGTAGGCGTCGCTCAGCGTCAGGGCGCTTTCGAAGGCTCCGAGCTTGCGCTGCACGAGGCGACTCTACCAACGATCTGGCGTGCCGGGCCCTACCGCTACCGAGTCGGGCTGGGACAGCAAGCAAGGTCCTGTGGAGCGAGCACGCAGCGAACTTGTTTGAGCTGAGAGCCTGTCAGCCTGCCGCCGGGCTCGCACAAACGATACATTGAGAAAGGCCGAGCCTGCCGAGGCGAGTTTGAGCTGCGGCACAGCCCACAGGGCCGACCAAGCTCGGACGCAACTGGCCCAACCGGACAAGGAGTCCACGATGCGACTGAATCGCCTGCCGACCACCCTGATCCTTACCACCCTGATCCTCACCGCCTCGGCCCCCCTGGTCGCCCAGGAACGAGCCGGCACCGAGACGCAGCCTGCCTGGGCCGCCTTCGACCTCGCCGAGCTAGCCGCTCGACGCGACGCATCGGGACGCGCTTACCTGCGCTTCCTGCGTGTCCCGAGCCTCTCCACCGGCATCTACCAGCTACCGAGCGGTGGCCAGGACGAGCAGCGGCCGCACGACCGGGACGAGATCTACTTCGTGACCGAAGGTGAGGCCCAATTCACCGCCGACGGCGAAGACATCGCGGTGCAGCCGGGATCGATCCTTTACGTCAAAGCGGGCGTCGAGCACCGCTTCCACTCGATCGAGAAGGATCTGACCGTGCTCGTAGTCTTCGCTGCGGGGCCGCTCAAAACCGCCGACGCACCGTGAGGCCCCATTCCCGTGGCCGGCCGACGACGCCGATCGCGACGCCGAAGGCCGCGGCGTTGAAGCCATGCTCCAGGTACTCCTCGTCGCCGAGGTTGGTACCGAAGAGGGCGACCTCCCAATCCGTCGACCGGCTGCTCCAGCCGACCCGGGCGTTGATCAGACCATAGCCATCCTGGGCGATCTGCGGCGAGTTGGAGATGTCGTTGAAGACCTCTGTGCGATAGCTGTAGTCGCCGCGCAGAGTGAGGGTGCCGCCGCTGCGCAGGGGGAACGAGTATTGGGGCGAAAAGCTGACGGTCCACTCCGGTGTCTTCGGGATCACGCCGTCCAGGGTGACGCTGTTCGGGGAGACGTCTTCCAGGTCGGTGTATTGGGTGTCGATATAGCCCAATGCCAGAGCCAGATCGAGACCGCGGCGCGGCGCCGCCGAAAGCTCGAGCTCGAAACCCTTGACTTCGGCCTTGCCGGCGTTCTGAATGACGAAGAACGGCTGGCCGTCGATGTTCAACGAGGCCGAGAACTGGATGTCGGTGTAGTCGTTGTAGAACGCGGCACCGTTCAGCCGCACCCGTTGATCGGCCAGGTCGGTCTTCCAGCCGATTTCATAGGCCCAGACG
>JBCCGX010000873.1:0-2500 GCA_039029035.1 Acidobacteriota bacterium
GGCGACCGTCTATGGCATCGTCCAGCAGAGTGGTGGACGGATCGAGGTCGACAGCGATCTCGGCCTAGGCACGACGTTCCGTATCTACCTGCCGCCTTGCCACGAACCCGAGACGCCGGAAGATTCTGAGGCGATGGCGGAAGAGGTGGAGCTCGAAGGCTCCGAGACCATCCTGCTGGTCGACGACAACGCCGAGTTCCGTGACGCGACCCGTGCCCTGCTCGGTGCTCTCGGCTACGAGGTGCTGTTGGCGGCGGACGGTGCGCAGGCTCTGGAGCTCTTCTCCGAGCGCGTTGATCTGGTCCTCACCGACGTGGTCATGCCAGAGATGAGCGGTACCGAGCTGGTCGCTCGCTTGCGCCAGCAGCGTGCTGTGCGCGCTATCTTCATGTCTGGCTATACGGAAGACGTCACCCGCCGGCATGGACTGCAAGCGGGTGACCTCCACTTGATCAAGAAGCAGTTCTCCTCTACTTCTCTGGCACGGTCGGTTCGCCAGGCCCTCGACCGCTAGCTCATCGACGATCCGTCCAACAAGATCTCTCGCAGCCCCAGCAACGCCGAGAGGTTGTGCTGTACGTAGTCGATGCGCACCTCCCAGTTGGTCAGGCTGCGGCGGAAGCCGCCGAGGGCGCGGTCGGGCCGGGGCAGGTAGAGGACGTTTTCGGGGGTCAGCTGGCAGCGCCGCTGGAAGGTGGCCATGCGCTCTAGGGCGGTGAGGAAGGGGGTGGTGTCGAGGTCGTGGCGGCGGGCCAGGTGGTGCATGGCGACCAGGCCTTCGGCGCGGGTGGCGGTGGGGGTGGAGCGCGGCGGGGTGTAGAAGGAGCCGACCCAATCGGCCGGCTCCCCGCCGGTGCGCTGGGCGTCGACGATCGCCTGGGCGATCTTGGCAGCGTGTTGAGTGTAGTGCGGCTCGCCGGTGAGCTGATCGAGCTCGTCGAGGCCCATCAGCAGCCAGTGATCGTGCGGCAGGTCGGCCACCGCCTTGTCGGCATCGCGGGTGCCGATCAGCCAGTCGGCGCCTCGCTGGGACGTGGCGAGCCATTCGGGCTGCGGATCGAGGCGGTAGAGGCGCGCCAGGGCGAGGATCGCCTCACCCGGGTAGTAGATCGACTCGAAGGGCACAGGGTCGGGCTTGCCGTAGAAGTACTTCGAGAAGAAGTGCCCGTCCGCTTCTTGCTGGAAGACCAGGAAGCGGGCGAGGCGCCGGGCACGCTCGGCGAAGGGGGAGCGATCGAAGTCGGCCTCGCCGCTCGCCAAATGGTGCTCGACGATGGCCAGGATGGCCAGGGCGGCGCCGCCGAGCTTGGCTTCCTGGCCCGGTGAGACGATCGCTTCGAAGCCGGCCGAGGCGTGCTCGGGCTTGGGCGGGGCGGCACGCTCGAGCAGCGCCTCGATGCCGCGGCGGGCGGCCTGCAGGTAGCGCGTGTCGCCGGTGGCGCGGCTCAGCTGGCCCAGGGCGTAGCAGGTCCCCGCGTGGCGCAGCAGGTTGTAACTGTCGTTGTAGGTGTCTTTCTTGGCCTCGTAGCTGTAGCCGAAGTCACCATCGTCTCGATGGTGACGCAGCAGATAGTCACCGCCGGCGACCGCGGCGCCCATCAAGGCCTCGGGTGAGACAGCCGGGGAGCGTGGGTTGCCGCGCCAGAGCGCCGTCGGGGACCGATCGTCGCCTTCGATCAGGCTGTCGAAGCGCACCCGCTGATAGCGAGCGCCGGGCTGGCCCTCGGCGTCCAGATCCGGCGGTCGGTCGCCGCGTTCGCGCAGGTAGGCGGCGATGCGCTTGGGTCGCAGCTCGCCGTCGCTGTTGACCAGGCGCCGGGAGAGGACCTCTTCCGGCAGCAGCAGCACGTCGCTGTCCGGCAGCCAGACGCCATCGAGGCTGCGGTCGAGATCGGAGTGGCCTTCGGCGGTGAAGCGCTGCGGCGATCCGATGTCGACCACGATATCGACCTTCAAGCGTCCGCCCTGCAGGTCCGCCGGTGTGGCCCGGCGCGCCAAGGCGCCGGCCGCCTGGGCGAGAGCCTGGTGCAGGCTCTGTCCCGCGCCGTGTGCCACCCAGGCGGTGCGCTGGGCGCGGCCGAGGCTGAGTACCACCAGCCGACGACCCGGCTCGCCACGGTCCTCGACAGGTATGGCGTCGGCGCCCATCAACAGCTGGCGGGCGACTTGCAGCATCTCGCCGCGCGCCCCTTGATCGAGCTGTGCCGCAGCGAAGGGGCGGTTGGCAGCCGGCCCGGTGGCAGGGCTGGCGGCCGTTTGGGCGACGGGCCGATCCGAGTGAGTCGGTTCGAGCACGCCACCGCGCCGAAGCACCTGGCGGGCGAGCACGGTCAAGACCAGGACCGCCGCCAGAACGATCAGTGCGCGTTGTTGTTGAGGTCGGGTCATGGTCTAGGCCGGTTTCTTGATCCTCGGGAAGCCTGGGATTGAAATCCCAGGCTACGTTATCCCGCCCCTCGGGGGCGTCTGTCCATCGGGAGAGTAGAGCGTAGGCCGGGTT
>JBCCGX010000874.1:0-4565 GCA_039029035.1 Acidobacteriota bacterium
GAGGGCTCCTTGGGCTCCGCGCGGCGCCGCGTCGCTGGTCTGTGAGTCCGGTGTGGCGAAGCTCACCGGTGGTAGGACTTCGCTCGATGCGGCATCCTGAGTCGTGCCCAGTCCCGACGCCGCAGGATCCGGCGTCTCTTCTGCCAGGCCGAAGCCGGAGGAAGTTGCCTGGGGCTTTTCGTCGAGCGCCTCGGCTTCCGAGAACGCAGCGGAAAGATTGGCTTCCCACTGAGCCTCGGCGGCCTCCGAGGCCGTGACTGGGGCGACCGGAGCCGGGGCGACCGCAGGAGGAGGCTCCGGGGTCGCCGACGATTCGACCGGCCGGCTCGGCTCGACGGGCGGCTCGGGCGCGAGGAGCTTCTCGGTCTCGATCTGAATCGTTTGATCTTGCGGCACCGTCTGCAGCGGCCCTACCGTCTGTTCCCGCGGCGTCGTCTGTTCCCGCGCCGCCGCCTGCTCCGGTGCTGCAACCTGCCCCGGCTCGGCCGCCGGGCTCAGGGCCGCCTGTTGCGGTGCGGTCGCCTCGGAGGTCGTCCCGCCGGAGGCCGTCTTGCCGGAGGTCGTCCCGCCGGAGGCTGTCTTGCCGGAGGCTGTCTTGCCGGAGGCCGTCCCGCCGGAGGCCGTCCCGCCGGAGGCCGTCCCGCCGGAGGCCGTCTTGCCGGAGGCCTGTCCCTCGGCGGCCTGCTGGTTCAGGTTCTCTGCGAAGGCCAGATCGATCAACGATTCGACATCGTGCTCCCAGGTCTCCTCGATCTTCTCGCCGAGATTGGCGCTTTCCTGGCCGGTGTAGAGGCGGAAGATCGAATCGATCAATCGAGCGCTCGCCGGATCCAGATAGCTGATGGTGATCGCGACGCCGGGCGGTCCGGCCTCTTCGTCCGCCGTCTCGCGCGCCCATTCGATCTGGCCCAGCGCTCGGATCAGCGCCGAGCGCTGGCTGAGCTTGATTTCCAGGCACACCGGAGCGCCGACGGGAATCGCCTCGGCGGTCTCGACGAAGATCGTCGAGTCCGACAGCCATGGGCTGTAGCGGTCGACGAATTCGCTGAACGACTCGAAGGTCGCGTCGAGTCGACGAAGCTCCGTCCCTGGCACATCGCTGAGAGTTGCCAGGCTCGATGCGGCTGCTTGGTTTTGTGGCATGAGCGAAAATCGTACCACGGGAGGAAATATCTGAATACCAGGGCCCTTTTACTGAGGGCAAACCGATGCGACCCGCGGCGCGCGTTGTGGGTTACCAGAATAGAGGTAGGCGCGACCCCTCCCAGCCAGGAAAGATTCTGCGGTCGTCAGCGATGTCGAAGAGGCGACCGGTCACTTCGGAAAACACCGAGCGAAAGTCCGTCGTCACCGGCAGGTCGCGCCCTTCGAAGAGCGCCTCGGGCTCGATCGAGGGTAGATCGCCATAGATCCGGCCGCCGTCGATCGAGTTGCCGAGGACGAAGAGACAGGAGCCGTGGCCATGGTCGGTGCCGCCGGAGCCGTTCTCTCGCACCGTGCGCCCGAACTCGGTCATGGTCAACACCACCACATCGTCTTGGTAGGGTCCGATGTCTTTCCAGAAAGCTGCGATCGACTGCGCCAGGTCACCGGCCTTGCGGGCGAAGTAGCCCGAGCCGGCGCCCTGGTTGACATGGGTATCCCAGCCCTGGGATTCGGCGCTGGCGATACGCAGGCCGACCCCGGCCTTGATCAGGTAGGCGATCTGCAGCAGGCTCTTGCCGAGAGCCGAGGGCGGATAGGCCTTGCCGTTTTGCGCCTGGTAGGCGCTGAGCTCGTCTTGCGACAGCAGTCGCGTGGCCTCGAACATTTCTTTGGCGTTGCGCTGCAGCGAGCCACTGGCACCGCGCTGGTAGAGCACCTGCAAATGCTCGTCGATCGGCGCCCCGGCCTTGTTGGCAAAAGCCGACAGCTTGAAATCGCCCAGATTGTCGATCGCCAGAGCAGGAATATCGCCATAGAGCGAGCGTGGCAGATCGGCGGAGAGGGACACCGCCCCGAAGGTCGACATCGACCCGGGCAGTTGGCTCGCGACCCGATTGAGCCAGCCCGACTCGGTGCCTTTGCGCCAGGGAGTCCCGGTCTCCATGTAGTCCTGCGCATCGAAATGGGACCGGGTCGGATTGGGCGAGCCGACCGCATGGACGATCGCTAGGCGGCCCTCCCTGAAGAAGGGCAGCAGAGGCTCGAAGGCCGGGTGCAGGCCGAAACGGCCCTCCAGGTCGATCACCGGATTCTCCGAACCCGTAGCGCTCATCGCCAGGCGAGGCCGCAGACGGCTCAAGGCCGGCTCTTCGCTGAGCAGCGGCACCGCCATCAGCCCGTCCATGGCGCCGCGCAGGAAGATCGTCACCAGGACCTTGGGGCGGCCGACCCCATCGGCCGCCAGCGCCAGACGGTCGAGGAAGCGCGGCTCCACACCGAGGGAGAACAGGGCGAGGCCGCCGGATTGGAGAAAGACCCTACGTGTCAGCATCAAGAGAACCTCGGGGTTAAGCCGGGACGATTCAACAGCCTGTCGCTCCGGCGCTCAAAGGCCCGCGCTCGGGGACTTGACATAGGGGCCTCGAAAGGCGCTGTGTTCCTGCGATGGCTTCGTTGTGCATTGAGCTCAGGTCCGTTCGCTCTGCGCTCTCAGGCTGTTGAATTTTCCGAGTTAGGCTGTGGAGTCGGGTTAGTGGACTTGGAACTCCGGTGAGGCCAATAGGAGGCCGACGGCCCGGGCGGCGTGTTGGCGGGTCGCGCGGATGACCGCCAAGCTTGGAGGTCGGACGTCGGCCGAGGTCTCTGCCTGAGCGCTCTCGATCGACGCCTCGTCCGGCAGGGCGCCGATCAGCTCCAGCGTCAGCTGCGGGTCGCGTTGCGGCATGAGGATCGGAAAGTAGGTAACGACCGCCTCCTCCACCGATTGCAGCTGGCGCTGACCGAGAAACTGCTCCAGGTCGACCTCGACCCCCCTGACCTTCCCGGCGGCCAGCACCTGGGCGAAGTTGATCCGGGCGAGGAGCGGCCCCGCGGGGGTCCATCGATCGCCCTCGTCGGGAAAGCCGGTTGGGGCGGCGTAGGAGTAGAGGTTCTGCCCCATGCGCCGGATCCATCGAATCACATAGTCCGGGTCCGAGATCTCGACATCGAGCGCGCGTAGCGAGCTGATCGCGAGCTCGAAGGGGGTTTTGATCTTGCTGCGGCGGGCCTCTGGGCTCCAGAACTCGGGCGATTCCACCAAGGCCAGGACGGCCTCGGCGAGATCGCCGTCTGTGACCTCCCAGATCTCCGCCAGGTGGTCGACGAGCGCCAGGGGCGGCGGCTCGGAGATCAGCCGGGTGGCCAGCTTGGTCATCAGATGCCGGGCGGTGGCGGGATGTCGAGCCACCAGATCCAAGACCTCTTCGCCATCGTCGATCCCGCGGCCGGCTTCGAGGTGCAGGCCGAGCACCGACTTGGCCTCGCTGTCGTGCTGGTCGGAGCGGAAGACGAACTCGTCGTCGACCACGAAGCCCATGTTGATCGCGGTCGGTGAGACCAGGGCGGTCTCGAGGCGGTCGCGTAGACGCCCGGGGGGAAAGGTCGTCCAACCGGTCAGGGCACGGGCGACTTCGATCACATCCCTCTGGCTATAGCCCCCGCCGACCCCCAAGGTGTGGAGCTCGAGAAGCTCACGGGCATAGTTTTCGTTCAGTCCCCGGGGTAGGTCCGGTTGGCGCCGCCGCGCTTCCGGCGAGGTCCAGCGCACCGTCTTGGCGAGCTGTTGCCGCAGGGTCGGATTGTCGAGCGGGGAGAGCCGGCCGAGCTCGCTGACCTCGAGATCGAACAGGGTCATGACGTGGGCGTTGGCCACGGAGTGATAGTTGCCGAGATACTTCAACATCGCCGGATGTTTGGCCGTCGCCCCGAGGAGCTGGCGAAAAGAGCCCAGCACGTGGGGGCGAATGGCGTCGCGCTCATAGGCCAGCAAGTGCACCCGAGCCGTATCGTGGGTCGCCGAGACGTTGAAGTGGTTGAACCAGAAATCGGTCAGGACTTCCACCAGCTGGGATTCGGAGAACGCGGCCCGCAGCACCTTCTGGCTCTTCAACTGGTTGAGCAGCTTGGTTTCGGGCGCCTGGCCGCGGCGCATGGCGAATTGCATCAAGGCGGCTTCTGCATCGCGGCGGCGCGATTCCCCGTTCTCGCCGTCGTAATCCACGGGGTCGATCACCCGGGCGGCGATCGCCTGTTGTGCGAGGTAGTTCTTGCTGTACGAGTACTGCTCGATCATTTGCCGGTGGTCGAGCTCCAGAGCGGACAAGCGCGCCAGCTTGGTGTTCAGCAGGGCGCCGGGCAGATGGCCCGCCAGCTGGCCCTCGAGCCAGACGCCGAGGCCCATGGCCGCGACCTCCTCCACTTCGCCGGGTCGCGGGCCATAGGTCAGTCGATCCAGCAGGTGGGCTGCCGCCTGGTGCTCGGTGAGCCCGGCCTCGCGCCACGGCAAGCGCCGGCCCCAAACATCGTCCGCGTCGACGGGAGCTGCCGACAGGGTCCAGACCACGAGGGCGAGCGAGTGGGCCAGACAGTGGGCCGGACGC
>JBCCGX010000875.1:0-4561 GCA_039029035.1 Acidobacteriota bacterium
CCCCTCGACCAAGCGGGCGTCCGGCGCGAGCAGCGCATCGGGGGCGAGCAGCGCCATCTTCTCCAGCAGGCGGCGGCGCACCACCAAGTCGTGTTTGGGCAGGCCGCGTCGCCGGGCCTCGGCGACGAGCAGCGCTTCCCGTATCAACGCTTCGATCGCGACCTGCTCTTCGTCGGCCGAGGGCAGTCGGCCGTGGCGCTGCTCGAAGCGCGCCCGGTTGGCCTCGATCTGCGGCGCGGTGATCACCACCCGCGGACGTGGTGGCTCCGGCGGCCCGATGAGCCAGTGCGTCAGCCCGAAGCCGCCGCTGCCGAGGAGCAGGAAGACGAGCAGCGGGCTCTTCCTCCGGCTGCTCATGGCTGCGGCGAGTACCAGATCGGAGAGGTCCAGGCGCGCTCCTGGATGATGCGCTCGGTCTGCGGCGCACAGCAGGCCTCGAGGCCGGGAGTGATGGACGACGGCACCGCACAATCGACCCCGGCGGTGCGGCATTGCCGGGCGCTCCAGGCTTCGCTGGGGTTCTCCAAGACCCGTGCGTAGTAGAACGCCGGCTGCTGCGGATCGAAATTGGGATCAGTCCACACCTCGCACAACGTGTCGAAACCGGGACCGATGGGCTCGCCAGTGGCGGGATCGACCCCGGCGCCGTTATCGGGATCGCCGGCGACGTCATAGACCACCTCGTGGGCGGTACCGTTTTCGACCCAGCCCTTGATGATCTGGATGTGTTGCAGGGCGACCCCTTCGCGGCTCGGCGTTCCCGGGTCGCGCAAGGCCGCGACAGCGAACTTCGGCGCGCGGTGCGCGGCGACGAAGCCGGGTACGTCGAGGCGACCGCCCATGGGCTCGCCGAGCAGGTAGCCGGCGAGATCGAACAGCGGGGTGCGGCAGAGGTAATCGGGATAGAAGAAGCCGCCGAACAGGCGCACGACGAGGCGCGGGCCACTGGTGGCGTAGACCTCGCGTCGCTTCAGAGCGGCGAAGATCGCTGCGCGCCGGTTCTCCTCCGCCCAGGCGACGGTGAGCCCGCCCGGGCTGGCGTTGGGGAAGGCGAGGCGCGCCGGCAGCGGTGCGTCGAGACTGGCGAGGTGGCCGTTGAAGTCACTCTCCGAGACCAGGCCAGGGGTCGAGTTGTGGGTATCGGTGCCGCCGACGAAGCCGAGAGGGAAAGGATTGACCCCGAGGCGCTCTTCCTCCAGCAGGCCGAGCTTGAGGGCGTTGCGGGCGAAGGAGGTCGGTGCGAACGGCGGCGGTGGCGGTGCCCCGGGGGGCGGCGGCAGAGCGAGGGGCGTGCGCCAGAGATTGAAGTCGCACAGCTCGTCGACCGAGTCGAGGCCAGGCCGGCATTCCGACGCCCCTTTGTGCTGAATGACTTCGACCAGCGGCTCGAGCGCCGCCCGGCGGGCGGCATCGTCCAGCTCGAACGCTGTGCCGTCGGCGTTCTCCGGCAGGAACATTCGGCCGAGACTGGTGTTGCTGTTGTGCGGGATCGCCAGCGCATCACAGCCTGTGCCGGCGTCGAGGCAATCGCGCTCGAGGGCGTCCCAGAGCTCCTCGGCCTGGGGTGCGTCGAGGTAGGAGATCGGTAGCTCGGGCACCACGTCGCCGGCGAAGAGCACGTTGCGGTGCAGGTTCGCACCCCCTGTCGTGCCCGACCACTCGTAGCCGTTAAAGGTGGTGAAGGTGCAGGCGGAGGAGCGATCGTAGGCTTCCTCCGCCGCCTGCTGCACCTCTTGCCACACCGTCTCGGCGACCTCCAGGCAGCCCGGCTCTTCGTCGGCGCAAGTAGCGAAACGCAGCGGCCCTGGCGGATCGGGCACCAGGAGCTGGGAGAACCAGATGGGGGCTGCGGCGGCCGGGGTCTGCTGCCGGAGGGCCGTGCACTCGGCGGAATCGAAGGCCGGGTGGCTGGCGGTGAAGCAGATGCGCACCTCACCGAAGAATTCGGCGTGATCGGTGACCGCGGCGAAGTCCAGTGGCCGTTCGAGCTGGGCGGTGGCCGAGGGGTTGCCCAGAGGGTCGAACGGCGGCAAGCCGAGGGGCTCGCCGCGGGCGAAGCGGTAGGCTTCGGTCGGGCCGTGGTCGAGCCCGCCGCCGAAGTAAATCGTGTCCATCGACAGGTTGGTGTGGACGTGGAGGTCGCCGTAGAAGGGCCTGCGCAGCCAACGGTAGTGATCGCAGCGGTCGCCTCCCTTCGTGCGCTCGCCGGCCAGGCGCCGCGCCGTCGCGGCATGCCGCCGGTGGAATTGGCGGGTAGCGTAGGTGCGCACTCGCGGATCCAGATCGGGATCGGCGAGCACCTGGCGCAAGATGCCTTGTACATGAAGGAGGTCCTGCGCCGCGTCCTCGGTCAACGGCGACTCTGTGGCCGACGCCAGACCGGCGAGGCTCAGCAGGACGCTGTGCAGGAATAAGATGGAGCTACGCGCCACACCTCTCAGAGTCCTTGATCTGCGAGCGAAGGATAGGGATTTTGCAGGTCTCGCCGGACCGCGATGATGCAACATGGAAGCTCTCCTAGGGTGACTCGGTCCAGGGTGGACCGCGGCGGATCGGGCGATCCGCCGCGGCTCTTCGGCCAGTTCGGAATGGGTCACGGCGTGAGAAGGTCACCGACCCGGCGCAGGCTCTCCAGGTTGTCGTTCGATTGCCAGGCGGCGGCGTCGCGGCTGGGGGAGAACATGCCGTTGCCATCGAGCTTGCACCCGGCGCCGGGGACCGGGCGATCGATGGTCTTGAACCAGTGCACGTGGCGAGCGCCGGCGTTGGCGCCGCAAGCGTAGACGTCGAGCACATAAGCGGCACGCTCGGCCGGTGACAGAGCAGCGAAGGAGCAAGGGCCGTCCGCCAAATGGTAAGAGGTGGCGGTGACCGCCAGGGGCACCTCGCTGCCGAGGGCGGTGTCCAGGCGGACACGAAAGTGCTTGATCGCCTGGTAGGTGTCGGCGACGCTCTGGAAGAAGGGATGGATGGCGAAGCCGTCGAACAGACCGCCGGCAAAGATCGCGTCGATCCACGGATCGGTGGCCGAGGCCGGCCGCCCCGGCGCTAAGACGACGTTGCCCGCCCACACTGTGGCGCCGGGGTCGACGGTCTTGATCTCGTCGAAGGCGGCGTTGAGCAGTTCCACGTAGTCGGCCGGCGTGCCGAGGAAGAAGTGGGTGATATCGGGCTCCTGCCAGATATCCCAATGGCGCACCGGGGTGCTGAGGATGCCGCCGGGGCCGTAGCGCTCGGCCACCGCATGGACGAAGTCACGCCAGTCGTCGAGATCGAGCGGTGGGTACTTGTGCGCGTCGGCGGGATCGGCCCCCGGCGGCAGATCGGCCGCCCAGGCGGCGGTGTGCGAGAGGGTCACCCAGGGCGCGATGCCTGCCGCGGTCATGGGTAGGAACAGGCTGTCGAAGCGCGGCCAATCGTAGGTGTGGCCGCCCGCCACCGGTGCGTCGGGCTCGAGCTGCAGCCATTGCACGGTGCGCCGCCATTGGCGCACGCCGGCATCGGCCAGCTCGCTGGCGATCAGCGGCAGGTTGGGTGTCGCGGGAATGGTGGCGTTGCCGATCAAGCCGAGGTAGTCGGGATGCTGCGCTTGCAGCAACTGGTTGTCGACGCTACAGACCACCGAGCCGGCGGGATAGGCCCAGACCTCAGCCTCGTCGAGCAAGGTTCCGGCCGCTGCCGGATCCACCGCGCAGTCGGCCACGGCATAGAGGCGAAAGGTCTTCGGCGTGACGCGGATCTTCACCCCCGCGGTCTGCTGACTGCCGGCCTGGTTCGCGTCACCACAGTAGAAAGTCGAGGTCCCCCAGCCGCCGCTGACCGTGATGGCGACCTTGGGCAGGGCGACACCCGAGCTCTCCCACAGGATCAACGGGCTGCAGTGATCGCTGCCATCGGGGATCAGGCAAGGGTTGGGATCAGCGCTGAGCACGCCGCTGCCCTGGGCGCTGGCGCTGGCCGGTGCCAGGAAGATCGCGAGAGCCAGAACGGCTGTGGCCAATAGGCGGCAAGGGGGGCAATGGATGGAGCTCGTCCGAGCCGACGCCCGGCAGGGGTGGATTCTCTGGGGTACGCGCATGGTGTTCTCCTCGGTTGGATGGGCCGAGCCGCTGCACCGCGGCGCCGGCGAGGCGACCCGAACACAGCCGGCTCGCCCTCGCGCTAGAGATGTGCAGGATGGGCGGCGAATTCGATCACTCCACCTCGCGGTGGGGATGGGTTGTCCGGTGATGAGGCCCAGGCTGCCGTCCACCGGGACGGGCAACTCAGGGGCTGGCGGATCGCCGTCGGATCGCCGCTGTCGGGGCGCTACTGTCGGGCTGACCACCGTCGGGCAACCTGCTGTGATGATCAAGTCAGCGGCCGGTTTTGCACATCTCTCCATGAACCGCCGCCCGTCGGGGTGGCAAGCTAAAGGAGAGAACCATGGCAAGCAGAGGTCTTTGCATACTGGCCGCGGCGGTCGCGTTGAGCAGCCCTGCGGCCGGCCAATCCGAGGTCGGTCTCAGCACACCGGAGGCAAGCATCAGCGTGACGACCGATGAAGCGGCAGCGCTCGCCA
>JBCCGX010000876.1:0-4556 GCA_039029035.1 Acidobacteriota bacterium
TAGTCCCCGGCGATGGGCATGATGGGCCCGGCGCACCGCGGTGGTATGGCCCAGATCGGCCATGAACGAGGCTGGACGCCCCTCGTCCGGCACCTGGCGCAACCAGCCGAGCCAGGAACGCGCCCGGGCCGAGAGGGCGGCCGGGCTGTGGGCCGAGATCGGCACCAGCTTGGGCGCCTCGGCGAGCTCCGTCCGCGTTTGGCGCGACGACGTGGGTGCCGGCGCACCGAGCCGACGAAGGGTCGCCAGCGTCTCGAGCAGCACATCGCTCTCATCCTGATCACGCCGCATGCTGATCAAGACCTGGGCTTGGACCGCCGCATGACCCGCAGGCGGCAAAGACTCGAGGATCGAGCGCTCGAGCACCGGATGCGGGCCGATCTCGAGGAACACATCGCTGCCCTCCGCGAGCAGTGACTCGATGGCCGTCGCGAACCGTACCGGTTGGCGCACATTGCTCGCCCAGTAGGCCGCGTCGAGGGCCTCGCCGGCCACAGGTTTGCCAGTGACCGTGGAGACGAATGAGATCCGGCCGGGCCGAGGCTGCAGGCGGCGCAGTTGCACGGCGAGCTCCTCCGCCAGCGGCTCGGTGGCTTTGCTGTGGGCAGCAAAGCCGATCTGCACCGGATGCACTCGCACGCCGCGTGCGCGCAGGCGCTCGACCTCGGCCGCCAAGGCCTCGTTCGGGCCTGAGAGCACCGTCGAGCCCGGGCTGTTGAGGCAGCCGATGTCGACCTCGTCGCTCAGCGTAGGCCCCAGGGTTTCGGCGTCGAGCTCGACCAGGGCCATTCCGCCCTCGCCAGCGAGCCGCTCCTGCAGCCGGCTGCGGTGGTAGAGGATCTCGATCGCCTCGTCGAGGTCCAGCACACCAGCGACATGAGCCGCCGCGATCTCGCCGACACTGTGCCCGACCACCGCTCGTGGCACGACACCCCACTGACGCCACACCGCACACAGCCCGAGCTGCACCGCGAAGATGGCAAATTGGGTCACCTCCGTGTCGAGTAGAGGTCGCGCTCCCGGTCGCCCGGCGAGCACCGCCACCAGGGACCAGCGCACGAAGCGGCGTAAGGAGCGATCGCAGCGTTGCACCGCAGTCCGAAACAGCGGCTCGTGCAGCAGCAGCTGCAACGCCATGCCGGGCCATTGGGCGCCGGTGCCAGAAAAGACGAAGACCGGTCGAACCGCGTCGCCCGGCGCCAACGACTCGGCCCGATCGAACAGCGACCTCGGCGCGGCGTCGGCGCCGACCACCACGTGGCAGTTGGTGCCGGTGAAACCGAACGAGCTGACGCCGGCGACCGGCACCGACTGAGGTCGTGGCCATGCCCCAACCTGGCGCTGCACTTCGAGCCCCAGGGCGTCGAAAGGAATCGCCGGGTTGGGCTCGTCACAATGCAAGCTGGCCGGCAGGCGCCGATGGCGGATCGCCAGGAGGGTCTTGAGCAGCCCGGCGACCCCCGCCGCCGCCTCCAGGTGGCCGATGTTGCTCTTCACCGATCCGATGCGCAGCGGTTGATCGGCCGCCCGGCCGGTACCCAGCGTCTCCCCGAGGGCCTGCGCCTCGATCGGGTCACCGAGGTGGGTGCCGGTGCCGTGCGCCTCGACGTATTGCACCGCGGTGGGATCGACGCCGGCGCGCTCGTAGGCCCGCCGCAAGAGCGCCTCTTGAGCCTGTGGATTGGGGGCCGTGAGGCCGTTGCTGTAACCGTCGTTGTTGACCCAACTGCCGTGCACCACGGCGTGGATCGGATCACCGTCGAGCCGCGCCTGGGTCAGAGGCTTGAGCACCACCACCCCGCCGCCCTCGCCACGCACGTAACCATCAGCGGCAGCGGCAAAAGCCTTGCAACGCCCCTCCGGCGACAGGCCGCCGAACTCGGCCATCGCGACGGTGCTCTCCGGCGCCAGGATCAGGTTGACCCCGCCCGCCAGGGCGAGCGTCGACTCGCCGCTGCGCAGGCTCTGGCACGCCAGATGGACGGCAACGAGGGACGACGAGCAGGCCGTGTTGACCGCCAGACTCGGGCCTTCGAAGCCGAAGGTGTAGGCGATCCGCCCCGGGATGGCGCTCGAGTCCTGCCCCACCGCGGTGTGCTGGGTCATGGCACCCAGAGTCATCTGGGGCAGGCGGCTGTAGTCGCTCCACATCGCCCCGAGGAAGACCCCGGTGGCACTGCCACGCAGACGATCGACGACCAGGCCGGCATCCTCCATCGCCTCCCAGGCGAGCTCCAGCATCAGCCGCTGCTGCGGATCGATCTGCCGCGCCTCGCGCGGCGAGATGGCGAAAAAAGCGGCATCGAAACGATCGACCTGCTCGAGGAAGCCGCCGCGCGCCGGGCGTGACGATTCGGCGACGGCATCTCGCCGGCCGATCGGCACCTCCGCCACCGTTTCGCGACCAGCGAGCAACAGGCGCCAGAAACTCTCCGGATCGTCGGCCCCCGGCAGGCGGCAGGCCATGCCAATGATGGCGATGGCGTCGTCCGCCAGTGCTGCGGCGGCCGGTGCCGCGTGCGCCCGTTCTGCCGGGCGCTCGCGCGTCGACACGCCTTCGCCGGCCAGGTGCCGTGCCAGGGCGGCCGGGGTCGGATGGTCCCACACCAGGGTGGGCGCGCAGACACGACCTGTGGTCGTGGCAAAGTCGGCCAGCAGCGCTGCCGAAGCCGCCGAGTCGAGCCCCAGGTCGGAGAAGCGCGCCCCGGGATCGATCCCCTCGGGTGCCGTGCCGATTTGCTCGGCGAGCCGTTCGAGGAGCCAGTTTTCGATCGCCAGCGACGAACGGTGATTCACACGCTTACCTTGTCCATGCCAAGAGAGTCCGGCCCATGGGAGTGGGTCGCCCATGATGACATGTGATGTACACCCCGCGGAATCGTGATTATATATCCACTTATGGTCTTCCAATCTCGCCGACGGCGGTGCTGTAGGGCTCCACGGCTCGGTCGCTCCAAGACCGCACTGGGACTGCGTCCCGTCAGCTCTGTCCCGGTTTTCCCGAGTGTCTTCGCTGGGAGCGCCGGCATCTTGCCGGCATCGAGGCGCAATCCATCGGACTTCGCCCCAAGGCACGCGAGGGCGTTCCTCTGAGCGACGTCGCCCGCCGCCTGGCGGCGCTTTCGCCCGAGCAGCGCGCGGTTCTGGATCGGCGGCTGAAGGCACGGCGCGAGCCGATCGCCATCGTCGGTGCCGGCTGTCGATTGCCCGGCGGAGTCGACTCGTTGGCGACCTACTGGGAGCTTCTGCGTAGCGGCGGCGACGCGGTGCGCGAGGTCCCTGCCGACCGTTGGCCGATCGACGCCTGGTACGACGCCGATCCGAGCCACCCGGGAACGATGAACACCCGCCGCGGCGGCTTCCTTAATGAGATCGACGGCTTCGACCCGCTGTTCTTCGGCATCTCGCCCCGCGAGGCAGCCTACATCGATCCCCAGCACCGCCTGCTGCTCGAGGTCGCCTGGGAGGCGATCGAGGATGCCGGCTTGACGCCGCGCCATCTACAGGCCCGAACGACCGGGGTGTTCATGGCGGTCTACGGACGCGACTATGCCCGCCTCGCCGCCCTCGACCCGCGCTCGATCGATCCCTACACCACCTCCGGCACCCACCACAGCATCGCCGCCAACCGCCTGTCGTATTGGCTCGATCTGCGCGGCCCGAGCCTGGTGGTCGACACCGCCTGCTCGTCGTCTCTGGTGGCGGTCCACCTGGCCTGCCAGAGCCTGCGCCGCGGCGAGTGCGATATCGCCCTGTGCGGCGGGGTCAATCTCATGCTGGCGCCGGAAGAGAGCGTCGCTCTGACCCAGTGGGGGATGCTGGCAGGTGACGGTCGCTGCAAGACCTTCGACGCCCGAGCCGATGGTTTCGTCCGCGGTGAAGGCTGCGGGGTGCTGGTACTCGTCCGCCAGCGCGACGCCGAGACCGCAGGGCACCGGATGCTGGCACAGATCCGCGGCACGGCGGTCAATCAGGATGGCCGCAGCAACGGTCTGACAGCACCCAATCCTGCTGCTCAGCGGACGGTGATCCGCCAAGCCCTACACGACGCCTGTGTGGCGTCGGCCCAGATCGGCTACGTCGAGGCCCACGGTACCGGCACCGCCCTCGGCGACCCGATCGAGGTCGAGGCCCTGGCCGCCGAGCTGCGCTCCGGCGAGGCGCCGAGCCCCTGTGCCCTGGGTTCGGTCAAGGCCAGCATCGGCCACCTGGAAGCCGCAGCCGGCATCGCTGGCCTGCTCAAGACGGTGCTCTGCCTGCAACATGGTGAGATCCCACCCCAATGCCATCTCGAGGAGCTCAACCCCGCCCTGGTCGAGTCTGCCCGCCGCTTCCGGCGAAGGAGTCGCGCACGTAGAACAACCAGTAGCCGAGGCCGCGGAGCACCTCGGTCGACGTCGACGTGAACGACACCGAACCGAGCGACTCGGAGTAGGCGAGGACGTCGGCGCCGTATCGACCCTGGACGAGCAGCATCGCGACCCACCAGACCGACACGCCCGCGCACAACAGGCATGTGCGCGTCGCGAAGGCGAGCGCGTGGCGCCACGTCGTGA
>JBCCGX010000877.1:0-4553 GCA_039029035.1 Acidobacteriota bacterium
CCAGGCCCTCAAGCTACGCCGCGTCGACTCCATGCTCGTCCGCATCCCCGGCGCCTCCCACGGCATCGCCAACCGGCCCTCCAACCTAATGAGCAAGGTCGCCCACATCCTGGCCTGGTTCGACAAGTACCGCGAGTAGGCCTCTCCAACAGCTGGCCTTGCCCGGCCGCAACGCTGTTGGCGAATGGCACTAGGTCTCCGGACCGGGAAAAGACGTTGGTGGGTACGGCGTCTTCCGTTCGAGGCCGGTAAAAGACGCCTTGGGGACTTCCCCTGACTTCGATTCGCCCGACAAAGACGCCTCCGGGGCGAAACAAGGTCTCTACTTGCCTGCCAAAGACGCTCCTCGGACGTCGAATCAAGGCTTCACGGTTCGGTGGCCTCGTCATTTCGGACATCCAACTGCCCGGGCCACCGGGTGGCTCGGCGATTCTCGACGCCGAAACAGCCCGGCCACCGGGTGGCCGAGACATACTGGACACTCGATCCCTCAGACCACCGGGTGGCTGCGGCATTCTCGACACGAGATCGATCGAGCCACCGAGTGGCCCGGTCATTCTCGACGTCCGAAACGCCAGGCCGACGACGAATCGAGGTTCCAGCGCTCCCGTCCGAGTCGACGGGCTACGGAAGCTCCTGGGCCACCAGCCGCTCGAAACCTAGCGAGACCACGGTGTGGGCCCGCAGGTGTAGCCCATCGTAGCGCTCCTCGAGCGCCTCGCGATAGCGCCTGAGCTGCTGCCGCGCCGCAGCGAGCGCTTCGCGTACTGGCGTGAGCTTCTCCAATCCCTCGCGGTCCATGGCCCGCAGCTCTTCGCCGGTGATGCCGAGTGCGACCAGCGGTAGATACTTGAACTCGAAGACCAGGTCGTAGAGCGCTTCCAAGCGGCGATCGAAGCGCCGCAGCAAGCAAAGATCCGCGTACCCTCGACCGAGCTCCAGCTCCGAGACCACGAGATGCGTGACGTCATTGAAAAGCAGTGTGAGAAAGGCCATTTTCAAAGCATGCTCGTCCATCCAGCGATAATCGCGATTGCTCATCGCGGGAAAGATTCTCTCTTCCACGAAGGTCAACAACGGCGCGATATCCCCCTGCTCGATGGCCGCCTGCGCCGCCGGCCAGGCGGCGTTTCGATCGGCGCTCTTCGGCAACAGGAGTCGCTTCACTTGCTCGACGTAGAGCTTGCGTACCACCAGGTTCGGCGGCACGAGGCGCAAGGCACCGCCCGGTGACTCGCCTTCGATCGTCAGCATGCCGAAGTAGGTGAGGAAGGAGGCCAAGAACGTCTGGTCGCCAGAGCGCTCTACGATGTCGCTGAGCTTGAAGCGTCCGGCGAGGGCAGGCACCTCGAGCGGCGCCTCGTCCTGCAGACGATCGAGCAAGCTCTGGCGGCCGGCGACGATCTCAGCCACGAAGTGCAGCTTGTCCTCGTCAGCGGCCAGGTTGGCATCGAGCAGTTGGCGCGGCGACGAGCCGTAGCGCTGGAGATGGTCAAGAAAGTAAAGCGCCATCGTCGGGTTGTAGATCTTTCCGCTGGCGAGGGGCGAGAAGCTGTACCCGTTGTACCACCGGCGAATGGTCTGGCGCGCTTCTTCGATCGTCCAGCTCGGAGCGCTACCGGAGGCAGCGCTCGCAGCATGGATACGCTCCACCAGGTCGAGGATCTCGTCATCGCGAAAACCGCACAGCTCGTTGAGCTCGGGGCTCTGGTAGATGTCAGCGAGGATGTTCATACCGCTCGACAGATCCGACATCACCATCGGTGAGACGCCGGTGACGAAGAGCCGCTCGAGCCCCTGGCCCTGGGTGGCCGCCTTGACGGTCTTCATCAACTCTTTGAAGGGGCCGTCACCATGCACGAGCCGGCTGTAGGTACCCTCGTCACGAACCATCACTTCGTTAGCGAAGTTGTCGTACTCGTCGATCAACAGGTACAACGGATGACCGGCGCGACGAATGGCGGCGAGGAGCAACTGAAGGGTGTTCGTCGCGTCGTCGCGGATCGATACCGGCGGCAGGACGTCGCGGTAGTCGCTCGCGAAGCCCTCGATGGTGGTGTTGACGTAGTCGTTGAGCGCCTGGGCGACCTCGCTCACAGAGCCGCGCGGCGAGACGGCGGAAAAGTCCCACGACAGGATGAAATAGCGATGGGCATCCGGCGTCGGGTCGCGGCCAACGGCAAGTTCGCCGAAGAGTTCGTCGTGCTCGCCTTCGGTTCGCAGATCGTAATAAGCGGCAAGGGTCCGCAGCCAGAGCGACTTGCCAAAACGCCGAGGGCGAATGAACAGCAGGTTCCCGCCGAGCTCTTCGATCGCCCGCAGGTGCTGCGTGCGGTCGATGTAGACGTAGCCATCGCGAATCAGTCGAGAGAAGTCAGCGAGGCCGTAGGGTAGCTTGAGCATCAAGGGACTTCCGTAGCTTCGATCGCCGCAGTCTAGCAGGCCGAATCCGAGCCGCTCGGCCGGAGATCGATGCTGGGATAATCTCACCCTCTGACGGAAAGGACGCCATCTAAAACACGACTTCGACCTCGGAAGTACCCGGGGTGGCCACGGCGGCGGTGCGCTCTCCGCCACCGGAGCCGACGAGACGCAGGATCCACTGCCCGGCCGGTACGCCCTCGATGGTTGCCGTGCCGCGGTCGACCGACCAGGTGTGCTGCGGCATGCCGCCCGGATCGAGGCCGACGAAGGGTTGCCCGCCGGCGTCTTCGAGGGTCACTGTGGCGCGGTGCGGTGACTCGAAGAGGTCGGGCACACGCACGCGCAGGCGACCGGCGTCGGGTAGGACGATCTCCACCGGGTCACCCGGTACCGTGAGCCGCACCTCCCGCGGCGCGCCTCCACGAGCGCCGACCAGGGCACGCCATTCACCGGCCTGCAGGGTCTCGAAACGCGCCGCACCGCCGGCGAGGCCTCGGGCTTCGCTCTGCACTGGACGCCCCCCGTCGTCGAGCAGAGTGACGAGGGCCGCCGGCGGTACGGCGCCCGACGCCAGGCGCAGATGGAGCTCGACGCCCCCTGTCGGCTCCAAGGTGAAGGTCCGCGCCTCGGAAGCCCCACCGGCGACGAGCTCGAGCTCTTCGTCGAGCTGTGCGTAGCCGTCCTTGCGGATGCGGACGCTGAAGCGCCCCGCCGGTAGGCGGTCGAAGCGAAAGCTGCCCTCAGAGTCGCTCCCGACGGTGAAGATCGAGCCCTCGCCACCCGCACCGCTGTCGGCGATCGGTAGCCGCTGCTGCAGGATGACCAGGGCTCGGTGGATGGCGCTACCATCCTCCGCCACGACCCGGCCGCTGAGCCCGGCCGTGGCCAGCTCGATGAGCAGGTCGCGGTCCGTCTCCAGCAGCACATCCTCGTTGTGAATGAAAAGGTCGCGTGAGCTCGACACGCTCAACCGGTAAGAGCCGGACTCCAAGGCCTCGAAGCGAAACTGTCCGTCGTGGTCGGTCAGGACATCGCGCCGGGCCGCCACGTCGCTGCCGAGCAAGGCGATCGTCGCCGCGCCGACCGGCTCCCCACCATGCTCGACCCGCCCCGAGAGGACGAGACCAGGCTCGAATTCGAGATCGCGATAGGCTTCGAGATCGCCGGGGTCCAAGACGAGACGCGTCTCGACCCGGCGGGTACCTTCCGCCGCTTCGGCCGACACCAACCAGTCGCCCGGGCCGAGGTCGCGGATCTCGTAGCGTCCATCGTAGGCCACCGTGCCGGCACGGCGCTGGCCATCGTCGGTGACGGCCTCGACTTGGACCCCGGCGAGCTCGGTGAAGTCGAGGCCGAGGACCTCACCCGTCAACTGGATGCTCGGTATCAAGACGACTTCGAGATCATCCACGTCATCGCCTCTGAGATCGATTCGCAGCTGAGGGGGGTCGGCGACCCAGCCCTCTTTTTCGACCTGCAGGCGGTAGGTCCCTGCGGAAAGACGCGGGAAATCGAACCGGCCCTGGCCATCGCTCAAGGTGTGCGGCTCGCGGTAGTCGTTGCGACTCGAGATCACCAGCTCGACACGGGCGTCGGCAACGGGACTGCGGCGCTCGTCGACCACCCGGCCGGCGAGACGATGCGCGCTGGCGAAGACAAAGTCGAGCAGATTGGTACCCGGCTCGATCTCGACCTTCTGCTGCAACCGGTCGAAGTGAGGGTGCCTAGCATCGGCGGTGTGCTGCCCCGTTGCGATGCCTTCGACTCGGAAAGAGCCGTCGGCGCCGCTTGAGGCCATGGAGCTGCCCACCGCCACGAGAGCATCTTCGACCGGTTCACCTTCAGCGGTGGTGACCAGCCCTTCGAGGACAGCGCCGCGCTCGAGCACGACCTCGAGATCGTCGAAAAGGCTACCCTCGACGATCTCGAAGTGGCGCCTCGTCGACGGTTGAAAACCCTGGGCACGAACTTCGAGGCTCACCTCACCCGGCAGCAGGCCGGTGATCTCGAAGATGCCGTCGGTACCGCTGCGGGTGGCGCGCTCCGGATCGTGCTCAATCGGCGCCGGAATGGCGGAGACCCCCTCCGGCATCGCAGAAGCTGAGAGGGCGACCAGGGCCCCTTCGATC